>SKMI01000033.1 GCA_007121115.1 Paracoccaceae bacterium
ACCGCCTGACGCCTGTAGTGCAGTTCCAGGTAGGCTGCGCGTACCCCGTTCAGCGTGGCCCGCTCGGCCGCATCGGCGCGGGCGGTGGCGGGGCAGGGCGCGGCGCTGAACGTGGCGATGATCCTGGCCGAGCACGAAAGCGGCGAGATCCGGGCCAGCGTCGGCTCGGCGCGATACACCGACACGGCACGGCAGGGGTTCGTGGACATGACCCGCGCGGTGCGCTCGCCGGGATCGACGCTGAAGCCGCTGGTCTATGGCCTCGCCTTCGCCGACGGGCGGCTGCACCCCGAGACGCTGATGCAGGACCGCCCGGCCAGCTTTGGCGGTTACGCGCCACGGAATTTCGATGGTCAGTTCCGCGGCCCGGTGACCGCGCGCGAGGCGTTGCAGTTGTCCCTGAACCTGCCGGTGGTGGAACTGACCGAGGCGCTGGGTCCGGCGCGGCTGATGGCCGGGCTGCGCGCCGCGGGGGTGCGGCCCGAGGTGCCCGGCGAGGTGCCGGGCCTGGCGGTGGCGCTGGGGGGCCTCGGGCTCAGCCTGCACGACCTGGTGAAGCTTTACGCCGCCATCGCGCGCGGGGGCGAGGCCGTGGCGCTGTCCGAGGTGCCGTGGGGGCGGGCGCCGGGCGGCAGCGGGCACGTGACCGGCCCACATATGAGAACGGCAGTTGATCTCGTCTCCGGTCAAAAGCGGGATGCAGCCGGGCGCGAGGCGCGCCGGAAGCGTGACGCCGCCGACGGGGCCGGTGCCCGCGTCCTGCGCACTGACGATGGTCCGGTCGTCGGGCCCGTGCGGAGCGGCGGTCGCGACGGTGTCGAGGGCAGAGGTTTTCCAAGGGAAATCGCCGGAACCGTTCACCACGAGGCGCCACGCGGGGTGCGTGCCGATGATGCCGGTGCAGCGGGACCGCATGCCGGGCTTGCCTCAGACAACCCGGGGCACATGGAGGCGCATGTGGCGCCGACCCAGTCTTCAGGGGCGGCAGGTGATGGGGTGTCCGGTGACGCGATGCCCGGTGACGCGATGCCTGTTGACGCTATGCCCGGTGGCGCGTTGGCCGGTGGCGCGTTGGCCGGTGGCGCGTTGGCCGGTGGCGCGTTGGCCGGTGGCGCGTTGGCCGCGGCATCGCATCCGAGGGCAGGCGCGGCCGGGGCGCAGGGGACGCGGCCGGGCGTGAGAACCGGGGTGTCCGCCGCGCGGGTCCTGCCGCCCGAGGCCGCCTGGCACCTGGGCACAATCCTTGCGCAGGCGCCCCGCCCGGGCTGGCTGCCCGAGGGGCCCTTGGCGTTCAAGACCGGCACCTCCTATGGCCACCGCGACGTGCTGGCGGTGGGGTTCGACGGGGTGCATGTGGGCGCGGTCTGGATGGGCCGGGCCGATGGTGCGCCGGTGCCGGGCATCTATGGCGTCGACCGCGCCGCACCGTTGCTGTTCGAGGCATTTGCCCGCGCCGCTCCGGCGCTGGCGCCACTGCCCGCGCCGCCAACGGGCGTGGTGCAGGTGCCGAATGCGCAACTCCCTGCCCCCCTGCGCGCCTTTGGCGGTGCGCGTGCGCAGGCCGAAGCGGCGGGGCCGGTGGTCCGCTTTCCACCCGACGGGGCGACGGTGACGCCGCTGGAGGGGCAGCTGCTGGTGCGGGTCGAGCGCGGCGTGGCGCCCTTCACCTGGCTTGCCGATGGGGTGCCGGTTCTGACCGCCAGTCCCGAGCGCGAGGCGCTGCTGGCGCTGCCGGGACCGGGGTTCGTTGCGCTGTCGGTGATCGACGCGCAGGGGCAGGCGGCGCGAGCGCGGATCGAGTTGCGCTGACGACTGACGCGGCGCTGCGGGGGACAGCCAAGAGCGCTGGGTCATGACCGGCGGGTAGGGGCCGCCAGCGCCGCAGGACCGCCGGGGACGACGATCGAGAGCGCCCGGCGTCCCCGCCCGGTGCGGTCTGCAGCATCCGTTTCCCCAAGGTCCGACGCGCCGTTCCGAATGCCGCCCCTCGGAGACGAAGCGCACCGGTCGGGCGTCAGGGAAAGGGTGAGAAGGGGCTCCCGCCGCCTGTCACCGCCGCAGGTTCCCCGCGACGGCACAGGCGTTGGGCCCGGCGCCGCGCGCATGCGCGCGGCGCCGCCCGGCCCAACGGAATGACGGAGGCGCCAGCCGACGGAAGACGGGCGGGAGCCCCCTTTTCCGTTTCCAGCCTTCCGGGTCGCGCGTGCCGGGCAGGTGGCTCTACGGCGGGTGGTTTGTGGAGATGGGTATCGGCGCTGCCTGGGAAATGGCCGCGACGCGTTCCCCGCGGCAGTGGGCCATGGAGGCCCGGGAGCAATTGTTGCATGACCCGGCTCAGGAGACGCGACGGCGGGCAGGCCTGTCGTCAGGGCAGGCGGGGGTTGCCCGGCCTTGTCGCCGGGGCGGGACGGCGATCGCGGTCGTGCGTTGTGCCGAGGTCCTGGACAAGGCGCGGCGCGGATCTGTGCGCCACGGCGTCACCGCGCGGTTTGCGCGGTCCTGCAGGGGGCGCTCGGCATTTCGCGCTCGGCGCTTCGATCGCAGCGGTCGGCGGGCGTGCCAGCCGACCGCGCGGGACCTGGCGCGCTTCCCGATCACGTTGACGCAACGGCGGCGAGCCTCGCGGCGACTGGATGGACTGTATCCTTATCTGCGCAGAAGCGCGCCTGTCGGCTCGCTGCCTTCGGCGAGGGTATTTTGGGCAAGATGAAGTCAAGGCGCAGGGTGATGTCGGCTGGCGCAGGCGGATCGGGAACGGGTCCAGGCGCGCGGCATCGATGATCTTGCATCGCGGCGGGGGCTTGCCCGCCCTGCGGTTCGTGACCGGCTGCGCCGCTCAGTCGAGCGTCGCGGCGTAGTCCAAGAGCGCCGGGCGCACGCTTTCCAGACCCCGCGCCTGCGCCCGGGCGATCACCTCGGCGGCCTCGCCCAGATGCGCTCGGCGGAGCAGTGCCTTGACCGGCCCGACCGAGGCCGGGCGCATGGACAGCGTGCCGACCCCGATCGCGGCGATGGCCAGCGCATCGAGCGGCCGCCCCGCATCCTCGCCGCAGAACGACAGCGGCGTCCCGGCGGCGGCGCAGCGGTCCACGATCTGCTGCAGGAAGCCGATGAACCCGGTGCTCAGCGTGTCATACCGCCGCCGCACCAGCTCGTTCTCGCGGTCGGCGGCAAAGAAGAACTGCTTGAGGTCATTCCCGCCGATGGAGACGAAATCCACGCTTTCGAAGAACGCATCCGGCGCAAAGGCGAGGCTCGGGGTTTCCAGCATCACCCCTGCCTCGATCTGCTCGGGCAGGATATGGCCCAGCCGCCGTTCGCGCTCGATCGCGTGCATCAGGATGGCGCGCGCCGCTTCGAATTCGCTGGCCTGCGCCACCAGCGGGAACATCACCGCAAGCGGTCGCCCCGCGGCGCCACGGATCAACGCCTGCAACTGCATCCGCAGCACGCCGGGGCGGTCCAGCCCCACCCGGATCGCACGCCAGCCCATGGCGGGGTTGGGCTCGTCGGGGCGGTTCATGTAGGGCGTGATCTTGTCCGATCCGATGTCCAGCGTCCGGAACGCCACCCGGTGGCCCCGGGCGGCATCCATCACGCGTCCGTAGAGCGCCGCCAGTTCCGACCGCCGGGGCACGGAGTTTCGGATCAGGAATTGCAGTTCCGTCCGGAACAGGCCGACCCCTTCCGCCCCTGACCCCGCCAGCGACGGAAGATCCGCCATCAGCCCGGCATTCATCATCAACCGGATGCGGGTGCCGCAGCGGGCTTCGGTCGGCAGGTCGCGCAGGCTGGCGTAGCGCTCCTGCGCCTGGGCCTGCATCGCCATCTTGTCGCGGAAGGCCCGCGCGATGCTTTCTTCAGGGCGCAGGTGGATCGCGCCTTCGGTGCCGTCGACCATGATATGGTCGCCGTTCAGCGCTTCGGTGGTGATGCGCGGCACGTTGATCACCAGCGGGATCGCCAGCGCCCGCGCGACGATGGTCGCGTGGCTGCCCACGGCACCCTCTTCCAGCACGATCCCGCGCAGCTTGCGTCCGTAATCCAGCAACTCGCCCGGCCCGATGTTGCGCGCGACCAGGATCGGCCGGTCGGGCATTTCCGCGCCGGTATCGTTGCCCTGCCCGGTCAGCAGCCGCAGCAGCCGGTTGGACAGGTCATCGAGATCGTGCAGCCGGTCGCGTAGATAAGCGTCAGGCACGGTCTGCAGCCGCGCTCGGGCGGTGGATTGCTCCTTTTCCACCGCAGCCTCGGCCGACAGACCCAGCAGGATGTTCTCTTCCATCCGCTTCAGCCAGCCGCGCGAGCGCGCGAACATGCGATAGGTCTGCAGGACTTCCATATGCTCGCGGTCCGAGCTGGAGGCCATCTTCAGCAGATCGTCCACCGATATGCGCAGCTTCTCCATCGCCTCGCGCAGGCGGGCGATTTCGGCCTCGGAATCGTCGTTGACCAGCCGGGTGACGGCGACGCGGGGTTCGTGCAGCCAGACATGGCCCTCGGCCACGCCCTCCTGCGCGCTGACGCCCTGTAGCAGCGCCGGATGCTTGTGCAGCGGCGCCAGCGCCGCGCCTTCGCCGACAAAGGCGCCCAGTTCCGCCATTTCGGCGATGACCATGGCCACCACCTCCAGCGCGTAGACCTCATCTTCCGAGAACGCGCGCGGATCGCGGGACTGCACCACCAGCACGCCCAGCCGCTCGCCCAGCCGCTGGATCGGCACCCCCAGGAACGAGGTGAACACCTCCTCGCCGGTCTCGGGCATGAAGCGGAAGCCGCGCTCGGCGGGCGCATCGCGGGTGTTCACGGGGCGCGCGCTGCGGGCCACGCGACCGACCAGCCCCTCGCCCAGCTTCAGCCGCGTCTTGTGCACCGCTTCCGGATTCAGCCCCTCGGTGGCGCACAACTCCAGTGTCTGCGGGTCGCGGAACAGGTAGATGGAACAGACCTCGGTCTGCATGGACTGGGCGATGATCGTCGTGATCCGGTCCAGACGCTCCTGGCCCGCGCCCGCCTCGGCCAGCGCGTCGCGCAGGCTGCGCAAGAGCCTGCGGCTGTCGGATTCGGTGCGATGGGGCATGGCTCTCCCGGTTGCGTCCCCCGCGGGCCGCGGCGCAGGCGCGCCTCAGTCCGCCTGTCAGTCGATCTTGTCCAGTCCGAAAGCATCATGCAGTGCCTGCACCGCCAGTTCCATATACCTGCGGTCGATCAGCACGGAAATCTTTATCTCGGAGGTTGCAATCACCTTGATGTTCACGCCGTCAGCGGCGAGTGCTGCAAACATGCGCGCTGCGACACCTGCGTGGCTGCGCATCCCGATGCCCACCACCGAGACCTTGGAGACTTCGGTGTCCACCTCCAGCCGGTCGAACCGGATATCACCGCGCGCCTGCGCGTCCTCCAGCGCCTTGCGGGCGCGGCTGACCTGATCCGTGGGGCAGGAAAAGGTCATGTCGGTGACCTCGCGCGGGTCCCGCCCCTCGGCCTGTTCCGAGATATTCTGGACGATCATGTCCACGTTCACACCCGCCTCGGCCAGCGGGCCGAAGATGGCGGCGGCGATGCCGGGGCGGTCCTCGACCGTGACCAGCGTCAGCTTGGCTTCGTCGCGGCTGTGGGCGACGCCTGAAACGACCTTCGATTCCATGATCTCGTCCTCATCGCAAACCAGCGTGCCGGAATTCTCGGCGGTGTCCTCGAACGAGGACAGCACCCGCAACCGCACCTTGTAGCGCATGGCCAGTTCCACCGACCGGGTCTGGAGCACCTTGGCGCCAAGGCTGGCCAGTTCCAGCATCTCTTCGAAGCTGATGCGGGTGAGCTTGCGGGCCTTGGCCGAAATCCGCGGGTCGGTGGTGTAGATGCCGTCCACATCGGTGTAGATGTCGCAGCGGATGGCGTCAAAGGCGGCGGCGAAGGCCACGGCGGTGGTGTCCGACCCGCCGCGCCCCAGCGTGGTGATGCGGCCTTCGGGGCTGAGGCCCTGAAATCCGGCGATCACGGCCACGCGGAAGCCTTCGGCGAACTTGGCGTCAATGGCGGCGCGGTCGATTCCTTCGATCCGTGCGGCGCCATGGGCGCTGGTCGTATGGATCGGCACCTGCCAGCCCTGCCAGGAACGCGCGGGCACGTCCATTTCCTGCAGCGTCAGCGCCATCAACCCGGCGGTAACGTTCTCGCCCGAACTCACCACGGCATCGTATTCGCGGGCGTCATAAAGCGGCGAGGTCTCGTTCACCCAGCCGACCAGTTCGTTGGTGCGCCCGGCCATGGCCGAGACGATGACGATCACGTCGTGACCGCGCGCGACCTCGGCGCGGACCTTTTCGGCGGCGGCGTGGATGCGCCCCGGGTCTGCCACCGAGGTGCCGCCGAATTTCATCACCAGTATCGGCATCGGCCCACCCTCGCGCCGTCGTCATACCCGTCGTCATGGTCGCGCCGGGTCATAGGGCAGGGCGCGCTTGCACGCAAGGGGCGCGCGGGTCCGCGGGGGGATCGCGCACCCTCCTGGACGCTGCGCCGAGGGCGCTGGCACAACCGCCCCGAACGTCTGCGCCCTTCGGACGGGTGCTGGAGGTCATGCACGCCGCAAGGCGAAGGTGCATTCCGGGCGACCGGGGGCGACACGCCGACGCGCTTCGGATAGGGCAGAAGGGCACACTGCGCCGGGGGACCGACATGAACCTGCAGCTTTCCGCGAATACCGGTTTCCTTTGGACCGGGCTTCCCTTCCTTGACCGGATCCGGCGGGCGGCGGCCTGCGG
>SKMI01000058.1 GCA_007121115.1 Paracoccaceae bacterium
TGGCTTTCGATCCGCACATGCGGCAGGTGATAGGCGTTGTCGGCGTGCAGCATGGCGCGGTCGGCGACGGGGAGCGAGAGGTCCTGCGCCCAGCCGCAGCGGGCGTATTGGGTGAAGGCGACGCCCTGAATGCGACCCTCGGCGTCCACCCCGGCGCGATAGGCGATGCGGAAGTCGTGGCGCTTGCCGGTGATGATGAAATCATCGTCACGGTCGTAGCGCATCTTGCAGGGCCGCCCGGTAGCGCGGGCGGCCACGGCGCAGGCCACGGCCAGCGCGTTGCCCTGGCTTTCCTTGCCGCCGAAGCCGCCGCCCATGCGCCGCACCTCTACCCGCACGGCGGCCATGGGCAGGCCGAGCGCATCGGCGACCTTGTGCTGGATTTCCGTGGGGTGCTGCGAGGAGGCATGCACCACCATGTCGCTGCCTTCCTGCGGGAGCGCCAGCGCCGCCTGGCCTTCGAGGTAGAAATGCTCCTGCCCGCCGATCTCGATGCTCCCCTCGATGATGTGCGCGGCGCGGGCGATGGCAGTGTCGGGGTCGCCTTTGGTCCAGATGCGGGGGCCGTCCTCGAAGCGCGAGTCCGCCGCCAGTGCGTCGTCGATGGTCAGGAGCGCGGGCAGCGGGGTGATGTTCAGGCGCGCAAGACGGGCGGCGCGGCGGGCGGCGTGGTGGCTCTCGGCGATGACCAGGAACACCGGCTGGCCAACGTAATGGACGGTGCCGTCGGCGAGCAAGGGTTCATCGTGGACCGAGGGCGAGACATCGTTGGCGAAGGGCAGATCAGCGGCGGTCAGCACCGCCACCACGCCGGGGGCGGCGCGCACCGGGGCGAGGTCCAGCGCGTCGATCCGGCCATGGGCGTGGTCCGACAGCCCGAAGCACAGGTGCAGGGTGCCCGCAGGCGTGGGAATGTCATCGACATAGTGCGCGCTGCCCGCGACATGCCGGGGGGCCGCGTCATGGGGGAGGGGGTTCTGAAGGCTCATGGCGCGACCTCCAGCACCGAGGTGCGCGTGCCCTGATCGGCCAGCCAGTAGCGGTGCAGCAGGTTGCGCGCGACCTCCAGCCGATAGGCGGCCGAGGCGCGCATGTCGTCGATGGGGGTGAAATCGTCGGCAAAGGCGTCCTGCGCAGTGGCGATGGTGGCGACGGTCCAGGGCTGGCCGAGGAGGGCGCTTTCAACGGTGGTGGCGCGTTTCGGCGTGGCGGCCATGCCGCCGAAGGCGATGCGCGCGGCGGTGACGGTGCCGTCCACCACGGTGATGTTGAATGCCCCGCAGAGCGCCGAGATGTCCTGATCGAAGCGTTTGGAGATCTTGTAGACCCGCAACCGGTCAGGCTGGCGGGGGACGCTCACGGCCTCGACGAATTCGCCGGGGCGGCGGTCCTGCTTGCCGTAGTCGAGGAAGAAATCCTCGAGCGGCAGGGTGCGGCGCGTGTCGCCCTGGCGCAGGTGAAGCGTGGCGCCAAGCGCGATAAGCGGCGGCGGGCTGTCGCCGATGGGAGAGCCGTTGGCGATGTTCCCGCCCACGGTGGCGGCGTTGCGCACCTGCTCGGAGCCGTAGCGGCGGATGAGTTCGGCGAAGGCGGGGTGCAGGGCGGCGATGGCAGCACGCAGTTCGGCCAGCGTGGCCATGGCGCCGATGCGGATCTCGGTGTCGGTGACCGTGACCCCGCGCAGATCGGCGACCTGGGCAAGGAAGATCGCTGGGCGGATGTCCTGCATCCCCTTGGTGACCCAGAGGCCGACATCCGTGGCGCCGGCGACCAGAGTCGCATCAGGGTACGCGGCGTAAAGTCTGGCAAGTTCGTCCGCGCCGCGGGGCATCTGGCAAGCGGGGGCAGGGGGCTGCCCGCCCCCGTCGCCTGACGGCGACTCCCCCGGGGGTATTTCGGGCAAGATGAAGGGGGCGGCGCGGTCCTGCTCGATCCAGGCGGGGAGGGGGGCGGCCTCGAGGGCGCGGGCGGCGCGCAGGATGGGGGCGTAGCCGGTGCAGCGGCAGAGGTTCCCGGCAAGCTGGTCGTCATGGTCGGTGGCGCCGTTGGCGTGCGCGGTGACCATGGACATGACGAATCCCGGTGTACAGTAGCCGCACTGGCTGCCGTGGTGGTCGACCATCGCCGTCTGCGCAGGGTGGGGGGTGTCCGGTGTGCCGATGCCTTCGACCGTGCGCACCGCGCGGCCCTGAAGCTGGGGCAGGAACAGGATGCAGGCGTTGAGCGCGCGCGGTCCCTCCGCGCCCGTGACCATCACCGTGCAGGCGCCGCAATCGCCTTCGTTGCAGCCTTCCTTGGTGCCGGTCAGGCCGCGGTCTTCGCGCAGCCAGTCCAGAAGCGTGCGGGTGGGGTCGGTGACCGGGACTGTCACCGGCGTGCCGTTGAGGTGAAACGAAACCTCCGTCATCATGGTGTCCTGCCGCGGTCTGGGAAGGGGGCGCATGTGCAGGGGCCGCTCGATGCGGCGTAAGGTGGCCTCTGGCGCCAGATCATGGTGATGAAGAAAGCCTGTCCCTGCGGGTCTGGCAAGGGCTAACCTGCGGGCAGGGCGTGCGACCGTCGCGCGCGGCCTGAAAACCGCGCGGTTGGCTTGGGGGCTTTCGCAGCCCGGAGCCTGGCGCTAGGCTCATGCCATGACCCAAGGCGCCCCTTCCCCCCGATTCATCCATTTGCGTGTCCACACCGAGTATTCGCTGCTGGAAGGCGCGGTGCCGCTGAAGCAGTTGATCAAGCGCTGTGCCGCGCAGGGGATGCCCGCAGTGGCGGTCACCGACAGCGACAACATGTTCGCCGCGCTGGAGTTTTCGGTGCTGGCGGCGGGGGCGGGTGTGCAGCCGATCCTGGGCTGTCAGGTCTCGGTCGGGTTCGACCCCGCCGGTCCCGGCGAGAAGCCGCGCCCGCCAGCGCCCATGGTGCTTCTGGCGCAGGACGAGGCGGGTTACATGAACCTGCTGAAGCTGAACTCGGTGTTGTATCTGGAGGATACCGGGCAGGTCCCGCAGGTGCCGTTGGAGGCGCTGGAGCGTCACGCGGGCGGGCTGATCGCGCTGACCGGCGGGGCCGAGGGGCCGGTGGGGCGACTGGTGCAGGCGGGGCAGGAGGCGAAGGCGCGGGTGCTGATGGAGCGGCTGGCGGCAGCCTTTCCGGGGCGGCTTTATGTGGAATTGCAGCGCCATGCCGATGAGGGCGGGCAGATGATGGCGGCGCAGGCCGCGACCGAGCGGGCGTTTGTGGAAATGGCCTATGCCATGGACCTGCCGCTCGTGGCGACCAATGACGTGCATTTCCCGGACCCGGAGATGTACGAGGCGCATGACGCGCTGCTGTGCATCAAGGACGGCGCCTATGTCGATCAGGCCGCGCCGCGCCGCCGCCTGACCCCGCAGCACTACCTGAAGACGCCCGAGGAAATGGCCGCGCTCTTCGCCGACCTGCCCGAGGCGGTGGAGAACACCGTCGAGATCGCCCGGCGTTGCGCCTTCCGGGCGGAAACCCGCCCGCCGATCCTGCCGCGCTTTGCCGAGGACGAGGTGCAGGAGTTGCGCCGCCAAGCCAAGGAGGGGCTGGCCGCGCGGCTGGCGGTGATCCCCCATGCCGCGCCGGTGGAGGAGTATGAAAAGCGGCTGGAGTTCGAGCTGGGCATCATCGAGGGGATGGGCTTTCCCGGCTATTTCCTGATCGTTGCCGACTTCATCAAATGGGCCAAGGAACAGGATATCCCTGTTGGGCCGGGGCGCGGGTCGGGCGCGGGCTCGCTTGTGGCCTATGCGCTGACCATCACCGATCTGGATCCCTTGCGCTACAACCTGCTGTTCGAGCGCTTCCTGAACCCCGAACGCGTGTCCATGCCCGACTTCGACATCGACTTCTGCATGGACCGGCGCGAGGAGGTGATCCGCTACACGCAAGCGAAATACGGGCGCGAGAAGGTGGGCCAGATCATCACCTTCGGCGCGCTGCTGTCCAAGGCCGCGGTGCGCGACGTGGGGCGCGTGTTGCAGATGCCCTACGGGCAGGTGGACAAGCTGTCGAAGATGATCCCGGTCGAAGGCGTGAAGCCGGTCAGCATAGAGAAGGCGCTGGCCGACGAGCCGCGCCTGCGTGAGGCGGCGCGCGCCGAGGAAGTGGTGGACCGCTGCCTGACCTATGCCCAGGCGATCGAGGGACTGTTGCGCAATGCCTCGACCCACGCTGCCGGGGTGGTGATCGGCGACCGCCCGCTCGATGAACTGGTGCCGCTCTACCGCGACCCGCGCGCCGACATGCCCGCGACCCAGTTCAACATGAAATGGGTGGAGCAGGCGGGGCTGGTGAAGTTCGACTTCCTCGGCCTGAAGACGCTGACGGTGATCCAGAACGCGGTCGACCTGCTGAAGCGCCGCGGCGTTGAGGTGGACATCGAGCGCATCCCGCTGGATGACGCGGCGACCTACGAGCTTTACGCCAGTGCCCGCACCGTGGCGGTGTTCCAGGTGGAAAGTTCGGGCATGATGGACGCGCTGCGGCGCATGAAGCCCACCTGCATCGAGGATATCGTGGCGCTGGTGGCGCTCTATCGGCCCGGCCCGATGGAGAACATCCCCCAGTATTGCGAGGTCAAGAACGGGCTGCGCGAGCGTCAGTCCGTGCATCCGATGATCGATGACATCCTGGAGGAAACCCAGGGCATCATCGTCTATCAGGAACAGGTGATGCAGATCGCGCAGGTGATGGCGGGGTATAGCCTCGGTCAGGCGGACCTCTTGCGCCGCGCTATGGGCAAGAAGATCGCCGAGGAGATGGCCAAGGAACGCCCCAAGTTCGTGCAGGGCGCGCTGGCCAACGGGGTGGACGCTAAGAAGGCGGCCGAGGTATTCGACCTGCTGGAAAAATTCGCCAACTACGGGTTCAACAAGTCGCACGCCGCCGCCTATGCCGTGGTCAGCTACCAGACCGCGTGGCTGAAGGCGAACCACCCGGTGGAATTCATGGCCGGGGTGATGAACTGCGATATCCACCTGACCGACAAGCTCTCGGTCTACAAGCGCGAGGTGGACCGGCTGGGCATCCCCGTGGTGGCGCCGTGTGTGAACCGGTCCGAGGCCACGTTTTCCGTGGCGGATGGCGCGCTGGTCTACGGGTTGGGGGCGCTCAAGAACGTGGGCGTGGAGGCGATGCGCATGATCGTGGCGGGGCGGGGCGAGCGGCCCTTTGCCTCGCTCTTCGATTTTGCGCGGCGGGTGGACCTGAAGCGTGTGGGCAAGCGGTCGCTGGAGATGCTGGCGCGGGCCGGGGCGTTCGATGCGCTGGACCGCAACCGGCGCCGCGTGTTCGCCAATCTGGACACGCTGGTCGCGTTCTCGGCCTCGGTGCACGAGGCAGCGGGCTCGGCGCAGGTGTCGCTGTTCGGCGAGGCGGGCGAGGGACTGCCGGAGCCGCGGCTGAAGCCGTCCGAGGACTGGCTGCCCAACGAACGGCTGGGCGAGGAGCACGCGGCGGTGGGCTTCTACCTCTCGGGCCACCCGCTCGATGACTATCGCGCGGCATTGAAGCGCAAGGAGGTGCTGACGCTCGACGAACTGTCCGCGCGGGCGGAGCGCGCCCCGCTGGTGGCCAAGATCGCGGGCGCCGTCTCGGCCCGGCAGGAGAAGAAATCCGCGCGCGGGAACCGGTTTGCCTTCGTCCAGCTTTCGGACCCGACCGGGCTTTACGAGGTGACGGTTTTCGCCGACACGCTGGAGGCGGCGCGCCAGTATCTGGAGCCTGGGGCGAATGTGGTGCTGACGGTCGAGGCGACGATGGAGGCCGAGACGCTGAAGCTCCTGGCGCGTGGGGCGCAGCCGGTGGATGCGGTGGTGGCCGATGCGGGCGCGCCGGGGCTGCGCATCCATATTGCCGAGCCGCAGGCGGTGGCGGCGGTGGCGCGGCTGTTGGAGCGGTTCGGCCCGGAAAAAGGCGGCGGCAAGGCCCGCGGGCGCGGGCCGGTGTGTTTCTGCGTGACCGACATGGCCACAGGGCAGGAGGTCGACGTGACCACCGGCGCGGCGCATGTCATCACACCGGAATTGCGCGGGGCGGTGAAAAGTATCGACGGGGTTCTGGCGGTCGAGGAATACTGAGGGGACGCGCGTGTGGACGCGGGGGAAAGCGCCCCCTCAGCGCCCCGCCCGCCCTCCCATGGCGCTTCGGGGGCGCTGCCCGGCGCAAGCGCCGGGCGGGGCAGGGCTCTGGCCTTCAGGTGACGCGGGCGCGGGTGCGGTATTCGGCCCGGTCCCAGGCGCGGTTTTCCATCACCTCGGCCAGCACCTTGATGGCGGTGTCCACGTCCTCGGGCCGCAGGTAAAGGGGCGTGAAGCCGAAGCGCAGGATATCGGGCGCGCGGAAATCGCCGATCACCCCGCGCGCGATCAGCGCCTGCATGATGGCGTAGCCTTCGGGGTGGCGGAAGCTGACCTGGCTGCCGCGGTGCGCAGGGTCGCGCGGGGTGGCGAGGGTCAGCGCCCGGGCGGCAGCCTCGACCCCTTCGATGAACCGGCCCTGCAGCGCCAGCGACCGGGCGCGCAGGTCGGCCATGTCCACGCCCTCCCACACGTCCAGCGCCGCGTCCAGCGCCGCCATCTGCAGCACCGGCGGCGTGCCCACGCGCATCCGCTCCACCCCGCGCGCCGGGCGATAGGCGAGGTCGAAGGCGAAGGGTTCCTCGTGCCCCAGCCAGCCCGAAAGCGCCGGGCGCGCGCGGTCGGCGTGGCGCGGGGCGACGTAGATGAA
>SKMI01000071.1 GCA_007121115.1 Paracoccaceae bacterium
ATGCGGGATACCGGCTGGGGTATGGCGGGGGGTTCTACGACCGCACGCTGGCCGGGCTGCGGGCGGCAGGGCCGGTGCTGGCGGTGGGGTTCGCCTCTGCCGCGCAGCGCGTGGATGCTGTCCCGGTCGACGCCACGGACGAGCGGCTGGACGCGGTGGTGACCGAGGACGGGGTCGCCTACGGCGGATAAGCCGCGCCTGCTCCTGCACGCGCCTCCAGCCGGTGCTGGCAATGGTTCAGGACGCCCGGCGCTCGGGCGGGGCGACGGTGGCGTGATAGCGCGCCTCGGCCTCGGAATAGCTGCGCGGGGGCGGTTCCTCGGCGGCCGCCTCCGGCGCCTCATTCAGCGTCAGCAGGTCGGTGTCATCCTCGGGCAGGCCCTCGCGCGACAGCAGCACCGCCACCGGGCGCGCAGCGGGGATGTGCGAGCAGACGATCATCGCGCCGACCATGATCGGCACCGCCAGGAACATCCCCGGCACGCCCCAGACCGCGCCCCAGAAGGACAGCGAGACGATGATCCCGAAGGACGACAGCCGCAGCGTCTTGCCCATCAGCATCGGGTCGATCACGTTGCCCAGCAGGAACTGCGTCATCCCCGTCAGCACGAAGATCAGCAGCGCCGTCGAGGGTTCGGGCAACTGGATATAGGCCACCAGCGTCACCACCAGCGTGGCGGCAATGGACCCCACCGCCGGGATGAAATTGAAGACGAAGGTCAGAAGCCCCATCGCCACGGCGAACTCCAGCCCGAAGAAGCTCATCAGCAGGAAGATCGCCACGCCGGTGACCCCGCTGACAAGCGTCTTGACCAGCAGATAGCGGTTCACCCGGCGGATGATCGAGGCGATGATCCGGCTCACCCGCTCGGCCTTGGCCTTGTCCGACATCAGGTTTTCCAGCTTGGTGCCGAACCAGACCCGCTCGGCAAACAGGAAGCCCACGAACAGGATGATCAGGATCGCATGTGACAGTATCGTGCCCGCCTGTCCCGCAGCCTGGCGCAGGTAGCCGGAAATCTGGATGGTCTGCACAGTGGTCAGCACCGCCTGTTCCACATCCTCGCCCATCCACGAAAACATCTGCGCAATCGCGCGCTGGGCGTCGTCGGTATAGGCCAGCGTGGTGGTCAGCACCGTGTTGATCTGCGACAGCACCAGCCCCGCCAGCGTCAGGATCCCCGAGGCGATCAGTGCCACCGCCGCAATCGAGGCCAGCCAGTTGGTGATCCGCAGGCTGCCGATCCGCAGCTGCGAGATCGAGTTGATCGCATCCGAGGTGAGCGAGAACAGGATGATGGCGATGGCGAGCGAGATCAGGATGAACTTCGCCTGCACCAGTAGAAACAGCACCACGGCAAAGGCGATGATGCCCATCAGCCAGGTCTGCAGGCGGAACTTTTCGCCGAAGGTCAGCCGCAGCGGGCCGGACGGCAAACTGGTCGGATCCGCAGGTCGACCTGTCGGTGCGCTGGTGTCAGTGTCGTTCATCGGCGGCCCTTGGTACGCATCCCATGTCGGCTCCGGATGCCCCTGTGCCTAAGTATGCGGTGCCCGGGGAGGCAAGGCAAGGGTCGGCCGCTCCCCCGACGCAGCGCGGCGCGTGTTCTGTCGCAGAATTCATCCGTGCCGCCACGCCGCACCACGGTTGCGCACCTCAGTAGAGTGGGCGCCGCCTGTCAGTCCAGCGCCCGCAGATAGGCGGCAATGGCGGCCCGGTCCTCTGCCTCCAGCCGCGCCATGGCCCGGACCACCGCCGCCATGGTGCCTCCGGCCACGTCGAAATGGGGCGTGAATCCGCTGTCCAGGTAGAGCGCGATTTCTTCGGCCGACCAGCCCAGTTCGTCGGGGGTGATGTCGGGGATCCGGCCGCGGCCCGATGGGTTGGGCCCTCCTTCCATCCACGCGGCGGTGTTCA
This sequence comes from Paracoccaceae bacterium, assembly GCA_007121115.1. GTDB lineage: Bacteria > Pseudomonadota > Alphaproteobacteria > Rhodobacterales > Rhodobacteraceae > Rhabdonatronobacter. Next base: position 1,919 of record SKMI01000071.1, read on the forward strand.
GACCGCCCAGCCGGTCACGCGGCGTATGGCACTCGGCACAATGGCTCAGCGCCTCGACCAGATAGCGCCCGCGCTCCAGCTCTGGTGTGGGGACCTCCTCCATCACCCAGTCGTCGGTCAGATAGAGCCGCTTCCAAAGCCCCAGCCCACGCCGCAAGGTGAAGGGAAAGCCGAGGTCATGCGCTGCGTTCGGCATGTTGCTTTCGGGCAGGGTCTCGATGAAGGCGTGCAGGTCGGCCACGTCCTGCAATTTGGCGCGGATATAGGCGCTGTAGGGGAATGCCGGGTAATAATGCTGCCCCGAGGGCGAGATGCCGCGCAGCATGGCATTGGCGAACTCGGCCCGGGTCCAGCCGCCGATGCCGTGGTCGGTGTCGGGGCTGATGTTGGGCGCGATGAAGGCGCCGAAGGCTGTCTCGAACCTCTGGCCGCCGGACAGGACAGGGCGGTCCGCGTCCTCGGCCTCGGGCTCCACATGGCAGGCCGCGCAACCGCTGGCCCAGAATACCGCTTCCCCGCGCGCGGGGTCGGCCTCCAGCGCCGCGAGCGCTTCAAGCGTGGCCGCATCCAGTGGTTCGGGCCGCGTCAGCCACCAGAACGTCACGGCCGCGCCCCCGGCCAGCACCGCCACGGCCAGCGCCAGTCGTCTCACGTCTGCACCCTCGCCGCGTCTCGTGGCCACGGGGGTGAACAGGGGGGTGAAACCGCCCCGCTTGCAGGGCCGGTGAGGGGGCGGCCCGCCCCCTCCAACCGCGCGTCAGCGCAGATCGGCGTGCGCGCGGCACGCGCGATCCGCAAGGTCACGCCGGTAGCGGGCCGGGTGCACGGTGCCGCGCCGTCACTCACCGCTCGGAGCGATAGTCGTCATGACAGGCCGCGCAGGCGCCGCCCAGTTGCCCGACCGCCGGGCGCAGCGCGTCCATCCCGTCGCCCGCAACGCCCTGCAGGTTCTCGGCCGCGGCCTGCAAGGCGCCGAACTTGGCTGCGAAATCGTCCAGATCCTCCCAGATCGCGGGCAGGGCGCGGGTGCCGTCGATGCTGGCGTTGTCGGTGCCTTCGGGCCACATCCGGCCCTGATCGTGGCGGGTCAGGTGAAAAAGGTTGTCGGCCGCCGTCTGCGCCGCCTCGGCGTCATACTCCATCTGCCCCTGCACCATGGGTCCCAGCACGGCCAGATTGTGGGCGAAGAGCTTGAATTGCGACTGGCGCGCTTCGACCGCCGGGTCGGTATCGGCCAGCGCGGCGGTGGCGAACGTGACCAGGCCAAGGGTTGTGGCAAACAAGGGACGGCGCAGGGACATGGGGGACCTCCAAGGTTGAAAATATGAGGTCACGCTACGGTGCGCCTTACAGCCTGTCAAAACGCGAGAAAGTGATTTCCGGGTCGGCCTTGCGCCCTTCAGTCGACCTCGAATCGCACCTTGCCGATATAGGGCAGGTTGCGGTTGCGCTGGGCATAATCGATCCCGTAGCCGACGACGAATTCGTCCGGGATCTCGAACCCGGTCCAGGTGGCGCTGATCTCCACCTCGCGCCGCGCCGGCTTGTCCAGTAGCGCGCAGACCTCCAGCCGTGCCGGACCGCGGGCGCGCAGGATTCCCACCACATGATGCAGCGTGAAACCGGTATCGACGATATCCTCGACCACCAGCACGTCGCGCCCTGCGATTTCGCCCGACAGGTCCTTGAGGATCCGCACCTCGCGCGAGGACGTCATGCCGCCGCCGTAGGACGAGGCTTCCATGAAATCCACCTCCACCGGCAGGCCAAGCTCGCGCACCAGATCGGCAATGAACACAAACGAGCCGCGCAACAGCCCCACCACCACCAGCTTGTCGGTGTCATGAAAATGCGCGGTGATCTCGGTGGCCAGATCCTCGATACGCGCGGCGATGGTCTTGGCGCTGATCATCTGATCGACCACATAGTCGGTCGGCGTCAGGCTTTGCGTCGCGGTCGGCTTCACGCTCTGCGTCATGGCGGCCCCTTGATTTTCCCGCGCCACTCTAGGACATGAGGGCGCGCCGGAAAAGAACCCGCGCACATTGCAGCGAAAGATCCCGCCCGCCGATGCCCAGACATACCGAACACCGCCACATGCCATACAGCGCGCAGCAGATCTTCGATCTGGTGGCCGATGTGGAGCGCTACCCCGAATTCCTGCCCTGGACGGCGGCGGCACGGATCCGGGCGCGGCGTGAAATCGATGGCGGCGAAGAGATCGACGCCGATCTGGTCATCTCGTTCCGGGTGTTCCGCGAGCGCTTCACCAGCCGGGTGCAGATGTATCCCGATCAGGGACGGATCGAGACCACCTATCTGGACGGCCCGTTCCGCTACATGCATTCCACCTGGTCGATGCGCGATTCCGAAAAGGGCGGCTGCATCGTCGATTTCCATGTCGATTTCGAGTTCCGCTCGGCGATGCTGCAGCGGCTGATCGGCGTGGTCTTCGATCAGGCCATGCGTCGCATCGTCGCTGCCTTCGAGGCCCGCGCAAAGGCGCTCTACGGCTGAGCACGGGGCGGCGACGCCCGGCGCCTCAGCCCGCGCGCCAGCCCGCGCCCAGATAGGCCGCCAGCGCCGCGGGCGGATCGTCCAGCAGACCCGGCAGCGCGTGCGGGCCGCTGACGCTGCCCTCGGCCACCACCAGCGCCCGGTCGGCGATGGCGAGCGCATCCGCCGGATCGTGGGTGACCATCATCAGCGTGGCCCCGGTCTCGTCCAAGATATCGCCCACCAGCGTCAGCATCTCGGCCTTCAGCGCCGGACCCAGCGCGGCGAAAGGCTCGTCCAGCAGCAACAGCGGGCGGCGGCGCAGGAGCGCGCGCGCCAGCGCCACGCGGCTCTGCTGCCCGCCTGAAAGCTGTGCGGGCAGGCGGGCGCCGTAGCCCTCCAGCCCCACCCGCGCCAATGCCTCGGCCACCTGCGCGCGCTCCCCTTGCGTCAGCCGCAGCGACGGGCGCAACCCCAGCGCCACATTCGCCTCGGCGCTCAGGTGCGGAAACAGATTGTTGTCCTGAAACAGGATCGACAGCGGCCGGTCGCCCGGCGCGATGGCCCCCAGATCGGCGCCCTCCAGCGTCACCCGCCCGGCGGCCACCTCCACGAACCCCGCGACCGCCCCCAGAAGCGTGGATTTCCCGGACCCGGACGGCCCCATCACCGCCACCCGCGCGCCGCCCGCCAGCGTCAGGTCGGCGCACAGGCGGAAATCGCCTTGCTGGATATCCACGCCTTCAAGCCGCAGCATGGGCCCGCCCCCCACGGTCAAACGCCCAGAAGATCAGCAGCGACAGGCCCAGCAGCAATACCGCCGCCCCCGACGCGTCATCGCTGCGATAGGCCCCCATCAGCCGGTAAAGCTGCAACGGCAGGGTCGCGCCCTCCCGCTCGGCAAAGAGCACGATCACGCCCAGATCGCCCATCGACAGTGCCCCCGCCAATCCGGCGGCAAACCCCATCGGGCGCCGCAGCCGCGGCAGCAGCACCAGCCGCAGCCGCGCCCAGCCGGTCAGGCCCAGATGATCCGCCAGCCGCCCGTGCCCTGCCTCGGCCGCGCGCAGCGCGGGCAGGAGCGCACGCAGCGCAAAGGGCAGCGCCATGGCCGCGTTGACCAGCGCCGTCACCGGCAGCGCCAGCCGCGCCGGGTCCACCAGCGGAAACACCACGATGAAAAGCCCCGTGCCGATCACCAGCGGCGAGGCGGCGAGCGACACCATCCCCACCGTCTCCAGCCCCCGCGACAGCGCCCGCCCGCGCGTGGCCTCCACCGCCAGCGCCAGTGCCAGCGCAAAGCCGATGCACAGCGCCACCGAGACCAGCGCCACCGCCACCGACCGCGCGGCGGCCCACCACACCGTCGGTGGCAACCCGGCCATATGCGGCACGCCGCGCCAAAGGATCATCGCCAACGGCAGCAGCAGGAACAACGCCGCCAATGCGATCATGCCTGCGTCCCAGACCATCACCCCCCGCGCGCGTCCCAGATCCGGTCGCGCAAGGCCCCGGTCCAGCCCCGTGCCGAACCCCGTGGGCACCGCCACCCCCAGTGCAATCAGCGCCGCCACAGCGCACAGCCCGAACTGCACCAGCGCCAGCAGCGCAGCCTTCGACAGGTCGAAATCGAAACGGAAGGCCTGATAGATCGCCAGTTCCACCGTCGTTGCCCGCGGCCCGCCCCCCAGCGTCAGGGCCACGGAAAACGAGGTCAGACACAACAGGAAGATGACCAGAAACGCGCCCGGCACCATCTCGCGCAGCATCGGCACTTCCAGATGCCGGAACACATCGCGCCGCGAAAACCCAAGGGCCGCCGCCAGCCGGAACCGCTCGGAAGGCACCGCGAGCCACCCCTGCAGCAGAAGCCGCGTGGCCAGCGGCAGGTTGAAGAACACATGCGCCAGTACCACGCCGACAAAGCCGTAGATCTGCAAGGGCGGCAGTCCGAACAGCCCCAGCACCTGGCTTGCAACCCCGTTGCGCCCGAACACCGCCAAGAGCCCCAGGACCGCCACCAGCGTCGGGAGGATGAAGGGCGCGCCGAGGAGCGTGATCAACACCCCCCGCCCCCGGAACGAACGCCGCGCCAGCGCGCGGGCGACCGGCACTGCCAGCCCCACCGAAAGCGCCGCCGAAACCAAGGCCTGCGTGAGTGTGAACCGCACCGCCGCCCAATCCGCCGGCCCCAGCGCGCCCCAGCCTTCGGCCCGCCAGCCAACCGCTGCGAGCGAGCCGAAGGACAGCGTCACCAGCACCAGCGCCACGGCCATGCCCGGCGCCGCCGTCCAGGGCAGCG
>SKMI01000086.1 GCA_007121115.1 Paracoccaceae bacterium
CGGCGCCCGGGGGGCGCGGCCCGGAATAGGCTCAGACGGTCAGAACCGGAATGATCTGTTTCTTGCGGCTCATCACGCCCGGCAGCACCACGCGGTCGCCCGAAGCCTCCACCCCGAACGACGCCGCCGCGATCCCGCGCACCCGGTCATTGGGCAGCAGGAGCGTCGCCTCCTCGTTCAGGATATCGACCACGAACAGCAGCACCTCGTCGGCGCCGTCACCTGCCGCCACATCGGCCATGGCCGCCATCAGCCCCTCGGCACGGTCCAGCACCGGGCCGGGGTCGGTGGTCTCCAGCACCGACACCCGCAGGGTCATCCCGCCGACCTCGAACCGCTTCGAATCGACGTTCAGCAGTTCCGCATCCGAAAAGCCCGAGACATCGGACTTGGCCGCGAACATCTCGGCGGCGTACTTCGCGCAGTCCAGCCCCAGATCGGTGGCCAGCGCCTCGGCCAGCGCGCGATCATGGTCCGTGGTGGTGGGCGAGCGGAATTCCAGCGTGTCCGAGAGGATGCAGGACAGCATCAGCCCCTTCACCTCGCGCGGCATCCGCGCGGCATCCCCGCCCATCAGGTCATGCATGATCGTCGCCGTGCAGGCCAGTGGGCGCATAGTAATGTCGATGGGCGACAGCGTCTGCAAGCCACCGGTCAGCTTGTGATGGTCGATGATGGCGCGCAGGTCGGCCTGGCCGATGGACTCGGGCAGTTCCGCCGGGTTGTTGGTGTCCACCACCACCACCGGCGTGCCCGGCGCCACGTCTTCGATGATCTCGGGCTCGGCCACGCCCCAGCGTTCCAGCACAAAGCGCGCTTCGGAATTCGGCGCGCCCAGAAGCACGGCGCGGGCGGGGGTGCCCTGCACTTCGGTCAGATACCAGGCCCAGATCAGCGGCGAGCCGGTGCTATCGGTGTCGGGGGCCTTGTGGCCGAAAACCAGTGTCGTCATGGGTGCGATCCTGCCGATGATGAAATCGCGCGCCTTATAGGCGCGCCGCCGATGGATGTCACGGGGGCGCCCGGCCCTCTACTCGTCCAGCAGGCGGCTAACCACCACGGTGATCTCGGGGCGCTTGCCCAGTTCTTCCATGGTGACCTGCCGCGCCACACGGCGCAGCGCGTCGGTCAGCTTGTCGTCATCGCCTAGCGTCTTGCGGTCGGCGCGCTCCAGGTAGTCGGCGATCTCGTCCTCCAGCGTGTCCACCAGAGGCTTGCCGCCGCGCCCCTTTTCGGCCAAGCCCATGGTTTCGGCCCAGGCGTCACCCAGGGGCGCGCCGGCCTCGTCCACGATCAGCGTGACCAGAACGTGCCCGTTCAGCGCCATGCGGATACGGTCGCGGATCACGCCGTCCATGGCGCCGATCTGGCGGTTGCCGTCCAGATAGACCCGGCCCGTGGGCACCTCGTCCACCACCTGCGGGGCGTCGCCGGTCAGGTCGACCATGGTGCCATTGGCCACCACGGCGCTGCGCATCCCCGCGGCGATCGCCATCTGTGCCTGCGCCCGCAGCATCCGGTGATCTCCGTGCATTGGGATCAGCACTGGCGCCCCCATCAGCTTGTGCATGTGTTCCAGATCGGGGCGGTTGGGATGGCCCGAGACGTGATATTGCCGCGAGGCATTGTCCACCACATCGACGCCCATTTCCGACAACGCATTGGCGATGCGCCCAACGTCGCGCTCATTGCCCGGAATGGTCATCGAGGAGAAGAGGAACAGATCCCCCTCCTTCATGGTCATGCCCATGTAGCTGCCGCGCGAAAGCTGTGCCGAGGCCGCGCGGCGTTCACCCTGGCTGCCGGTGACCAGCAGCATCAGTTGCTCGCGCGGGACGGATTTGGCTTCCTCGGGGCTGATGGTGGGCGGGAAATCGGTGAGCAGCCCGGCCTCCTGCGCGGTGTCGATCATCCGCAGCATGGCCCGGCCCATGACGCACACGGAACGCCCGTTCTCCACCCCCGCGTTGGCCAGCGTTCGCAGCCGCGCGACGTTCGAGGCAAAGGTCGTCGCCACCACCATCCCGCGCGCATTCGCCACCAGTTCGTTCAGCGCCGGGATCAGCGACATCTCGGACCGCCCCGGGTCCGGCTGGTGGACGTTGGTGCTGTCGCAGACCAGCACCTTCACACCCTCGGCGCCGATGGCACCCAGCATTCCGGGGTCGAAGGGCTCGCCCACGCCGGGGGTCTTGTCGACCTTGAAATCGCCCGTGTGCACCACCCGGCCCGCGGGCGTGTCGATGACCAGCCCCGAAGCCTCGGGCAGCGAATGCGAGACGGGGAAGAACTGCACCTTGAAAGGTCCGGCCTTCACCACCTCGGGCAGCGTGCCGACGGTTTTCACCTGCGCCGGGTCCTGCCCCTGCTCGGTCATCTTGTTCACGGCGATCCGCGCGGTGAAGTTGCGCGCATAGACCGGCGCCTTCAGTTGCGGCCACAGATGCCCCAAGGCGCCCACGTGATCCTCATGCGCGTGGGTGATGAAGATCGCCTCCAGCCGGTCGGCACGCTCGGCCAGCCAGGCGATATCGGGGAAGATCAGGTCCACCCCCGGCGTGCTGTCCATGTCCGAAAACGTGACACCGAGGTCCACGAGGATCAGCCGCTCGCGCCCCTTCGGCCCGTAGCCGAACACATAGGCGTTCATCCCCACCTCGCCCGCGCCGCCAAGGGGGACATAGATCAAACGGTCACTGCTCATGTGCGGTCCTTGTTGTAGTCATGAATGATGCGCAGACCGTGCATCGTAAGGTCATCGCAGATATCGTCAAACAGCGCCTCGCCGGTGGCGAAAAGCGGTGCCAGCCCGCCGGTGCCGATCACCTTCATGGGGCGATCGCGCTCGGCCTTGATCCGGTCGCATATCCCGTTGACCAGCCCGATGTAACCCCAGAAAACGCCCGACTGCATGCAGGCGACGGTGTTGGTGCCGACCACCTTGTCGGGCTTGGTCACGTCCACATGCGGGAGCGCGGCGGCGGCCATGTGCAGCGCCTCGAGGCTCAGGTTCACGCCGGGCGAGATCACGCCCCCGACATAGGCGCCATCGCTGTCCACCACATCGAAGGTGGTGGCGGTGCCGAAATCCACGATGATCAGATCGCCGCCATAAAGGTCATGCCCCGCCACGGTGTTGACCAGCCGGTCCGGCCCGACCTGCGTGCCCGGGTCCACGCGCACGCCCACCGGCAACGCGCATTCGGGCTTGCCGACCACCAGCGGGCGACAGTCGAAATAGCGGTTGCAGAGCACACGCAGGTTGAACACCACGCGCGGCACGGTGGAACTGACGATCACGTCGGTGATGGTCACGTCCATCTTGCGCGCTTCCATGAGCGTCGACAGCCAGACGTAATACTGATCCGCCGTGCGCTGATGCTCGGTCGAAGTGCGCCAGGTTGCGATGAACCGCGCGCCGTCCCAGATGGAAAACACCGTGTTGGTGTTGCCGCAGTCGATGGTCAGGAGCATGGCCGCGCCTCGGGTTGCAGGAACACATCCGCCGCCGGAACCGCGATCCGCCCGCGCGCGGTGGTCAGGACCAGCGCGCCGCGGTCGTCGATGCCGTCGAACGTTCCCTCGTGCGTTTCACTCACGGTGCGCGCGACGATGGGCTGGCCCAGCCGCGCGGCTTGGCGCAGGAAGGCATCGCGCAGGGGCGGAAAGCCGTAGTCGCGCAGCCGCCCCTCCCAGCGCGCGAAGGCGGGGGCGAGGCGGTCGAGTAAATCCTCGGGCTCAAGCGCCACGCCGGTGGCCGAGAGCAGGTCCACGGGCGGGACCGCGCCCGATTCCGGCGCGGGCGCGTGGCGCAGGTTGACGCCGATGCCCACGGCCAGATGCAGCGCACCGGGGGTGGCGATGGTCTCGGGCAATATCCCCGCCAGCTTGCCGCCATTCAGCAGCACATCGTTTGGCCATTTGAGCGCAAAGACCTCGGCCCGCCCGGTCAGCGCCACCAGCGCCTCGTGCAGCGCCAGCGCGGCGACGAAGGAGCGCAGCGCCAGCCGGTCTGGCGGCTCCTCGGGGCGCATCAGCAAGGTGGCGGCGAAATTGCCCTCGGGGTCGGTCCACGCCCTGCCCCGCCGCCCGCGCCCCGCCGTCTGACGCCGGGCCAGGATCCAGACTGGCCCGCTGGCGGTCGGTGCCATGCGCACGGCTTCGGCGTTGGTGCTGTCCACGCTTTCCACGATGCGGCGGCCCACACCCTGGGGCCAGGCTTCAGCGGACAAGGCTGTCCGCCGCCAGCGCTGCCAGCGACTCGACGCCGAACAGGTTCACCACCCCCAGCACCATTATCGCGGCCGAAGCCACCAGCAGCCCCGCCTGCACGGGCGGCATGGCGCTGTCCAGCGGCTCGGTCTCGTCCCCGAAATACATGTAGTAGACCAGCCGCAGGTAGTAGAACGCGCCGATCACGCTGGCGATCACCCCGGCCACGGCCAGCCATATCAGCCCCGCGTTCACCGCCGCCCAGAGCACATAGAACTTGCCGAAGAAGCCCACCAGCGGCGGCACGCCCGCAAGGCTGAACAGCAGCACCAGCAGCGCCAGGGCGCGCAGCGGCTCGACCTTGGAATACTGGTTCAGGCTGTCGATGGTGGTCACCGGGCGACCGTCACGGCTCATGGACAGGATGAAGGCGAACATGCCGATGTTCATGGTCACATAGATCGCCATGTAGATCAGCATCGCCTGCACGCCCTGCGCGGTGCCCGAAGCCAGCCCCACCAGCGCAAAGCCCATATGCGTGATCGAACTGTAGGCCATCAGCCGCTTGATGTCGCGCTGGCCGATGGCGGCGATGGCGCCGACAAACATGGACAGCACCGCCAGCAGCGCGATGATCTGCGACCAGTCTCCGGGCGCGGCGCCGAAGCCCTCATGCACCACGCGGGCCAGCAACGCCATGGCAGCGACCTTTGGCGCGGTGGCGAAGAAGGCGGTGACCGCGGTGGGCGCACCCTCATAGACATCGGGCGTCCACATGTGGAAGGGCGCGGCCGAGACCTTGAACGCCAGCCCGGCGAGGATGAAGGCCAGCCCCATCAACAGGCCAATGGACATGCCATCCTCGTCGATGGTGCTGATGATGCCCGCGAAGGTGGTGGTGCCCGCATAGCCATAGGCCAGCGAGGCGCCGTAGAGCAGCAGCCCCGAGGCCAGCGCGCCAAGGATGAAGTATTTCAGCCCCGCCTCGGTCGATTTCTGGCTGTCGCGGCGCATGGCGGCGATGACATAGAGCGAGAGCGATTGCAGCTCCAGCCCCATGTAGAGCGTGATCAGATCCCCGGCCGAAACCATCACCATCATCCCCACCACGGCCAGCGTGATCAGGATCGGGTATTCGAACCGCATCAGATCGCGGGAGGTCAGGTAGTTCTGGCCCATGACCATCACCACCGCCGCCGAAAGCAGGATGATCATCTTCGAAAACTTGGCAAAGGCGTCCGAGATGAACAGCCCGCCAAAAGCGGTCTGCGTCTCGTAGCTGCCCGCACCGATGAAAATGGCCATCAGCGCGAACAGCGCCCCGGTGGCCCAGAGGATCGGCAGCGCCAGCTTGTCCTTGCCGCCATAGGCGCCCGCCATCAACGCGGCCATGGCGAACACGGCCAGCACCACCTCGGGCAGGGCAACGATCAGATCGGAGGCGATCATCAAGGGTTCCCTTCTCAGTTCTGGGCCAGACGCACGGCGGCGTCGGTTGTCGCTTCATGGGCGGCCAGCGCCGCCACATGGCCATCCACAAGCGCCGCGACCGACGGGCCGATGATGTCCGTCACCGCCGCCGGATAGACGCCCAGCAGCAGGGTCATCACCACCAGCGGCGCCATCATCGCCTTCTCGCGCCGGTCCATGTCGGTGATCTGTTTCAGGCTGTTCTTGATCATCTCGCCCATCACCACCCGGCGATAGAGCCAGAGCGCGTAGCCTGCCGACAGGATCACGCCGGTGGCCGCAAAGAGCGCGACCCAGGTGTTGACCTGGAACACCGCCAGGAAGGTCAGGAATTCGCCCACAAACCCGGACGTCCCCGGCAGGCCGACATTGGCCATGGTGAACAGCAGGAATACCGCGGCATAGACCGGCATCCGGTTGATCAGCCCGCCATAGGCCGCAATCTCGCGCGTGTGCATCCGGTCATAGATCACGCCGACCGCCAGGAAGAGCGCGCCCGAGATGAAGCCGTGGCTGATCATCTGAAAGATCGCACCGTCGATCCCCTGCTGGTTGGCGGCGAAGATGCCCATGGTCACGAACCCCATATGCGCGACCGAGGAATAGGCGATCAGCTTCTTCATGTCGGTCTGCATCAGCGCCACGAGGCTGGTGTAGACGATGGCAATCGCCGAGAGCCACAACACCAGCGGCGCCAGAAGGTCCGAGGCCACCGGGAACATCGGGAGCGAGAACCGCAGGAATCCGTAGCCCCCCATCTTCAGCAACACCGCGGCCAGGATCACCGACCCGGCGGTTGGCGCCTGCACGTGGGCATCGGGCAGCCAGGTGTGCACCGGCCACATGGGCATCTTCACCGCGAAGGACGCGAAGAACGCGAGCCACATCAGCGTCTGCGCGCCACCCACGATCTGCCATCCGGCCAGCGTGATCGTCCCGGCGCTGAACTCATGCGTCAGCAGCGTGGGGATATCGGTGGTGCCCGCGTCCACATACATGGCGATCATCGCCACCAGCATCAGCA
>SKMI01000186.1 GCA_007121115.1 Paracoccaceae bacterium
GCGACGGGCACGCCCTCTTCGATCAGCGCGCGCGCCTCCTCCGGGCGCGCCTCGCCATGGATCGGCGCCTCGGGCGCCTCGCCCAGATGCATCTGCCGCGCCTGTTTGGCGAAATCCTTGCCGACATAGCTGGAATTGGCCTCCAGATGGGCCTTCAACGCGCGCAGCTTCGCCTCCAGTTCCGGGTTGGCCGATGCCATCGGCTGCGGCGTATCGACCTGCGCGGCAGAGCGTTCGCGCCCCTTGGCCACCGACTTGACAACCGACGGCGCCATCAACGCCTTGCGCACGTGCTTGTCATCGCAGACCGGGCACGTCACCTGCCCCGCTGCGCAGAGCTTGTCGAAGGCCGCGTTCGACTGGAACCAGCTTTCGAAACCATGCCCATGGCTGCATTCCAGAGCGAAACGGATCATACCCAGAGACCTTTAAACACCGCATCAGACTTATACGCCCCCACCCGCAATGCAAGCACGCAAGCTTGAAAGCCCCCCGCGCCATCCTAGGCTACGATGCGTCCAGACAACACAGGTGTCGCCATGCTCAAACATCTGCCGCGTTTCGCCGCCGCCACCGCGGCCGCAGCCATTGGCCTGAGTGCCAGTTTCGCCGCCACCCCCGCCCCGGCGATCAGCTTCACCGCGCTTGACGGCACCGAACTGGCGCTCGAGGACTGGCGCGGGCAACCGGTGCTGGTGGTCAACACCGCCTCGCTCTGCGGCTTCACCCGGCAGTATGACGATTTGCAAGCCATGCATGAGCGCTTTGGCCCGCGCGGGCTGGTGGTGCTGGCGGTCCCGTCCGACGACTTCCGCCAGGAACTGGGCAGCGACGCCGAGGTCGCCGAATTCTGCGAGGTCAATTTCGGCCTGACCATCCCCATCACCCGCATCACCCCCGTGCTGGGCGCGGACGCGCACCCGTTCTACCGCTGGCTCGCCGATGAACACGGTGTCCGGCCAAGCTGGAACTTCAACAAGGCGCTGATCGGCCCCGAGGGCGATTTGCAGGGCTTCTGGGGCGCCACCACCCGGCCCACCGCGCGCCCCATCACCCGAGCCATCGAAGCGGCGCTGGACTGACCGATGCCGCGCGCCCTTGTCCTTCTCACCGCCTTGTTCTGCGCGGGCGCAGTTTCGGCGCAGGGGTTCGCCGGGCTGGGCACTACGGCCGAGGATTTCGCCCAACCCCAGCGCGGCACGGTGCTGGAATTTCCTCGGGATCACGGCGCCCACCCCGACTACCGCATCGAATGGTGGTATCTGACGGCAGTGCTCGACGGCGCGGACGGGCAGGACTACGGCGTGCAATGGACGCTCTTCCGCTCCGCCCTCGCCCCTGCCAGCAGTGCCGGCTGGGACGACCCGCAATTCTGGATGGGCCATGCCGGGCTGACCACCGCCGACGCGCATTTCAGCGCCGAGCGGCTGGGCCGCGGCGGTGTGGGCCAGGCGGGGGTGACGGCAGAGCCCTTCGCCGCCTGGATCGACGATTGGGAAATGCGCTCCACTGCCGAGGCCAAAGCCGATGCCTTTGACGCCCTAAGCGTCCGTGCTCGCGGCGGTGATTTCGCCTTCGACCTGCAATTCGACGCCGAGGGCCCGCTGGTACTGCAGGGCGACGGCGGCTATTCGGTCAAGTCCGACGATGGGCAGGCCAGCTACTACTACTCGCAACCCTTCTTCACCGTCACCGGCACGCTGGACCTGCCCAAGGGCGCGGTCGAGGTGACCGGGCAGGGCTGGCTTGACCGCGAGTGGTCCAGCCAGCCGCTGGCCGAGGATCAGGACGGCTGGGACTGGGTGTCGCTGATCTTCGACGATGGCAGCCGCATGATGGGGTTCCAGTTGCGCGGGGCGCGCGACACCTTCACCTCGGGCACCTGGATCGCGCCCGATGGCACCGCCACCCCCGCCCCCCATGGCGCTGTCCACTTCGACGCGCTGGACCACGCCCGCGTCGCCGGGCGCGAGGTGCCGGTGCGCTGGCACATCACCTGGCCCGAGCGCGACGTGGACATCCGCACCACGCCCCTGAACCCGCAAAGCTGGATGGACACCGCGATCGCCTATTGGGAAGGGCCGCTGCGGTTCGAAGGCAGCCACAGCGGGCGCGGCTATCTGGAAATGACCGGCTACTGAACGCAGGGCTGCGGAAAACCGGTTTTCAAACCGGCGTGAAGTGCAATAACAGTGCGGCGCCGACCGCACCGGTCGGACCCACCCCTGCCCCGGAGCCGCCCCATGCCCGACCCCTTGCGCCTTGGTATTGCCGGACTGGGCACCGTGGGTGTCGGCGTGGTCAAGATCGTCCAGACCCACGCCGAGTTGCTGGCCGCCCGCTGCGGTCGACCGGTCAGCATCAGCGCCGTCTCGGCCCGCTCGCGCGGACGCAACCGCAGCGCCGATATCTCCGCCTACGCGTGGGAGGATGATCCGGTGGCGCTGGCCCGGCGCGAGGATGTGGACGTGGTGGTCGAACTCATGGGCGGCGAGGATGGCCCGGCCCTCGCCCTCACCCGCGCCGCCATCGCCGCCGGAAAGGATATCGTCACCGCGAACAAGGCGCTGCTGGCCGTCCACGGCCAGGAACTGGCCGAAGACGCCGAAGCCGCCAGCGTCGCCCTGCGCTTCGAGGCGGCGGTGGCCGGCGGCATCCCCATCATCAAGGCCCTGACCGAAGGCATGGCCGGCAACCGCATCACCCGCGTCATGGGCGTGATGAACGGCACCTGCAACTACATCCTGACCCGGATGGAGGACGCTGGCCTGCCCTATGAAACCGTTTTCGACGAGGCCGCGCAGCTCGGCTACCTCGAGGCCGACCCGAACCTCGATGTCGGCGGCATCGACGCGGCGCACAAGCTCACCCTTCTCGCCGCCATCGCCTTCGGCACCCGGCCCCATTTCGGCGCCATCGATATCGAAGGCATCCAGCGCGTCTCGATCGCGGATATCCGCCACGCCGCCGATCTGGGCCTGCGAATCAAGCTGCTGGGCGTGGCGCGCATGACCGGGCGCGGGCTGGAACAGAGCATGTCGCCCTGCCTGGTGCCCGCCGACAGCCCGCTGGGGCAGTTGAAGGGCGGCACCAACATGGTGGTGATCGAAGGCGACAGCGTGGGCCAGATCGTCCTGCGCGGCGCGGGCGCGGGCGAGGGACCGACCGCCAGCGCGGTCATGGCCGATGTGGCCGATCTGGCACGCGGTCTGACGCTGCCCCCCTTCGGCCAGCCCGCCGCCACGCTGACGCCGGTCACGGCGGCGCGGGCGACGGCGGCCAAACCCTTCTACCTGCGCATGACCCTGTTGGACCGCCCCGGCGCGCTGGCCCGGGTCGCGGCCTCGCTGGGCGATGCCGGGGTCTCCATCGACCGGATGCGCCAGTATGGCCACGAAGGCACTGACGTGCCGGTGATCATTGTCACGCACAAGACCACGCGCGATGCCATCGACCACGCGATGACGCTGTTCCGCGACACCGGCGTGGTGGTGGATGACCCCGTCGCCATGGCCATCGAACACGTCTGACCACCCCGCACACCTGCCGCCTGCATTCTCGTGCTGGAAATACTCAAGTGCACGCCCGCCAGACCGCGCATCGCCCGCGACAGCGCGCCCCCTGCCCCTTCATCTTGCCCAAAATACCCACTCTCCACCCCAGGCTTGCGCCACCCCTCACACTGGTAGCGCTCACGCCCGCCACACGGGCTTGTCAGCAAGGCGCCAGCGGGTCTAGACACATCCAACCGCTTTTCAGCCACAGGACCGCCCCATGACCCTGACGCCCCCGACATTTCATGACCGATTGCTTTCCCTCGGCCTCGCCCGGGTGTCCGAGGCCGCCGCGCTGGCGTCGGCCAAGCTGGTGGGGCGTGGCGACGAGAAGGCCGCCGACCAGGCCGCGGTGGACGCCATGCGCAACCAGCTCAACATGCTCGACATCAAGGGCGTGGTGGTGATCGGCGAGGGCGAGCGCGACGAGGCGCCGATGCTCTTCATCGGCGAGGAGGTCGGCACCGGCGACGGCCCCGAAGTGGACATCGCGCTCGATCCGCTCGAAGGCACCACCCTGACCGCCAAGGACTTTCCGAACGCGCTGACGGTCATCGCCATGGCCCCGCGCGGAACGCTGCTGCACGCGCCCGACATCTACATGGACAAGCTGGCCATCGGGCCGGGCTACGCGCCCGGCGTGGTGACCATGGACATGTCGCCCTCGGACCGCGTGCGCGCGCTGGCCGAGGCGCGCGGCTGCGACCCGTCGGACATCACCGTCTGCGTGCTGGAACGCCCCCGGCACGAGGCGATGATCGACGATCTGCGCAGTACCGGCGCGGCGATCCGTCTGATTATGGACGGCGACGTGGCGGGCGTGATCCATTGCGCCGAACCCGAGGTGACAGGGATCGACATGTACATGGGCTCGGGTGGCGCGCCCGAAGGCGTGCTGGCGGCGGCGGCGCTCAAGTGCATGGGCGGGCAGATGTATGGCAAACTGCTCTTCAACAACCAGGACGAGATCGCCCGCGCCCGCCGCGCCGGGATCGAGGATCTGGACCGCGTCTACGCCCTGAACGACATGGTGCGCGGCGACGTGATCTTTGCCGCCACGGGGGTGACCGATGGCTCGGTCGTCCACGGCATCCGGCGCGAGCCGGGCTGGCTGACCACCGAAACCCTGCTCATGCGGTCCAAGACCGGCTCGCTGCGGCGCATGAGCTACCGCACCCCCGCCTGAGCGGTGCGCGCTCCGGCCCCGGCACCCGCCGCCCCCGTCGCCGCCCCTTTGGCCGCGCCCTTTCTGGGTGTGGCAAACTCGGTCACGGGGCGATTCTGGACCGGCCCGGAGGCCGAGGTCGACCGCGCCGCCCAGGCGCTGGCACAGCAGCATGACCTCCCGCCCGCGCTCAGTGCCGTCCTCGCCCGGCGCGGGGTGACACCGCCCGAAGTGCCGGGCTTCCTCGCTCCTTCCCTGCGTGATCTCCTGCCCGACCCGCTCAGCCTGCGCGATATGGACCGCGCCGCCGAACGGCTGCTGACGGCGCTGGCGCGGCGCGAGCGGATCGCCGTCTTCGCCGACTATGACGTTGACGGCGGCGCCTCGGCGGCGCTGCTGGTCCGCTGGCTGCGCGCCATGGGCCACGGCGCCACGCTCTACATCCCCGACCGGATCGACGAAGGCTACGGCCCCAATGACGCCGCCATGGCCCAGCTTGCCCGGTCGCACGACCTGATCGTCTGCGTGGATTGCGGCGCGCTCAGCCACGGACCCATCGCCGCCGCCCAAGGCGCCGATGTGGTGGTGCTGGACCACCATCTGGGCGGCGAGACTCTGCCCCCGGCGCTGGCCGTGGTGAACCCAAACCGGCAGGACGAGGCCGCAGGCCTCGGACACCTCTGCGCCGCCGCCGTGGTCTTCCTGCTGCTGGTCGAGTTGAACCGGCGGCTTCGTGGAGAAGGGCGGACGGGGCCGGACCTGATGGCGATGCTGGACCTGGTGGCGCTGGCCACCGTGGCGGATGTGGCACCGCTCACGGGGGTCAATCGCGCCTTCGTCCGGCAGGGGCTGCGTGTCATGACCCGGCGCGACCGCGCGGGGCTTCGGGCGCTTTCGGATGTGGCGCGGCTGGACCGCGCGCCTGCCGCCTATCACCTGGGCTTCGTGCTGGGGCCGCGCGTGAACGCGGGCGGGCGCGTGGGCGCCGCCGATCTGGGCGCGCGGCTCCTGATGACCGACGATCCGCACGAGGCGGCGGCGCTGGCCGAAAAGCTGGAGGCGCTGAACGCCGAACGCCGCGATATCGAGGCCACTGTGCGCGCCGAGGCCATGGCCCAGGCCGAGGCGCGCGGCGCGGACGGCCCGCTGGTCTGGGCCGCGGGCGACGGGTGGCACCCGGGCGTCATCGGGATCGTCGCGGCAAGGCTGAAGGAGGCCTTCGGCCGCCCGGCGGTGGTCATCGGCTTCGACGGCGACGAGGGCAAGGGCTCTGCCCGCTCGGTGCCGGGGGTCGATCTGGGCGTCAGCGTGCAGCGGCTGGCGGCCGAAGGCATGATCACGCGCGGCGGCGGGCACCCGATGGCCGCCGGGCTGAGCCTCGGCCGCGGGCAGCTGGATCCGGCGATGGCGCGGCTGGGCGATCTGCTGGCGCGTCAGGGCGCCGACCGGGGCCCGGCGGCGCGGCTGCGCATCGACGGGCTGGTGATGCCCGGCGCGGTCACGGTCGAGGCGATCGAGGCGCTGGAACAGGCCGGCCCCTATGGCGCCGCCGCCCCCGCGCCGCGCTTTGCCATGGCCGATGTGCGGGTCGAGCACTCCCGCCGGGTGGGCGAGACGCATCTGAAGCTCAGCCTCGGCGACGGCGCAGGCCGGACGCTGGACGCCATCGCCTTCGGCGCTTTCGAGGGCCCGCTTGGCCCCATGCTGGAGGCACATCGCGGACGCAGCGTGCATGTGGCCGGGCGGCTGGAGATCAACAGCTACGGCGGTCGCACCCGCCCGCAGTTCCGCATCGACGACGCTGCGGCACCGGGCTGAAAAACCGCTGGCTTGTGCAGATTCCGCACCGATTCCCCCTTGCACAGCCAACACCGTTTTTCTAAACACCCTGCACGGCGAGGCCCGTTCGTCTATCGGTTAGGACGCCAGGTTTTCAACCTGGAAAGAGGGGTTCGATTCCCCTACGGGCTGCCA
>SKMI01000218.1 GCA_007121115.1 Paracoccaceae bacterium
GACGCCCCGGCGCCCGGCGCCGCCGCAGGCCCCGGCACGCCACCGCGCCTGCCCGGAAAACGCGGCCTATGGGCAGCTTGTCCGCGCCAGTGACGGGCGGCGGCTGGTGCGCTGCGTGGCGTCGCCGGACGCGCTGCTGACCGTCAGCGGACGCACGGTGCCGCTGGATCCGGACGCGCCGGTGGCACCGTCGCCGGAGCCCGCGGTCGCGGAAACGGCCCCCGCCTCGGAAGCGCCCTCGCAGGTGGCGACCGTGCGGGAAACGCGCCCGCTGCTGATCATCGATTCGCGGGTTTCGGAGCGACCGTTTCCGGATTCGAGCGGCAGTTTCGTGCAGGTCGCGACCTTTGCGGTGCCCGAAAACGCCACTCGAACCAGCGCCGCGCTCAACGCGCAGCGCTTGCCGGTCCGCGCGCAACCCGCGCGCCTGCGTGGCCAGCCGGTGCAGGTGATCTTCGCCGGGCCGTTCCTGACCGAGGCCGACCTGCGCCGTGCGCTGGGCACGGTGCGCGCCATGGGGTTCCGGGACGCCTTTGTGCGCGGTTGAGGCGCCGCGCTTGCGCCCGGTGTGGGCGCAGGCTACCACCCGGGCGATGACCCGCACCATGACCCTTGACCCTGCGACCATCGCCCACCGCGGGCGGCTGATGCGCGACCGCCCGCTGGACGCGCTGACCTGGCTGCGGGTGGGCGGCCCGGCGGACTGGCTGTTCCAGCCTGCCGATGCCGCGGATCTGGCGGATTTCCTTGCTGCGCTGGACCCGGAGGTACCGGTGTTTCCCATGGGTGTCGGGTCCAACCTGATCGTGCGTGACGGGGGGGTGCGCGCGGTGGTGATCCGGCTGGGGCGGGGGTTCAACGCCATTGCCACCGACGGCGATCGGGTGGCCGCGGGGGCGGCGGCGCTCGATGCGCATGTGGCCCGGCGCGCCGCCGATGCGGGGCTGGACCTGACCTTTCTGCGCACCATACCCGGCGCCATCGGCGGCGCGGTCTGCATGAACGCGGGCTGTTACGGAACCTATGTCGCCGACCGTCTGGAAAGCGTGCAGGCGGTATTGCGTGACGGCGAACAGGTCACGCTGGCCGTGGCCGATCTGGGGCTGGCGTATCGCCAGTCCGCACTGCCCGAGGGGGCGGTGATCGTCTCGGCCACCTTCCGCGCGCCGCAGGGCAACCCCGAGGCGCTGCACCGCACCATGGACGAACAACTGGCCCGCCGTGATGCTACCCAGCCCACGCGCGACCGCAGCGCGGGCTCGACCTTTCGCAACCCCGCCGGATTCAGTTCCACCGGGCAGGCGGATGACAGCCATGACCTGAAGGCCTGGAAGCTGATCGATGCCGCCGGGCTGCGCGGGGCGCGGCTGGGGGGCGCGCAGATGTCGCCCATGCACCCGAATTTCCTGATCAACACCGGTGGCGCCACCGCAGCCGAACTGGAAGCCCTGGGCGAGGAGGTTCGAAAAAGGGTTTTGCGCCACAGCGGAATCCCGCTACAGTGGGAAGTCAGGCGTATTGGCGAAGTGGGTCAGGCTCCGGTCGGTGATGTGACCCTGCAAGAGTGAGCTAAGGACGGGCCGGGCAAGACCGGCGACACTCCCGACGGGGAACACCCGCGCGGCCCTGACACAACAAGACGCCACGCAAGGCGTTACAAAGAATAGACGCCCCCAAGGGCGGTAGAGGCAGAAAAAAGCGCCCACAAGCGGCGCGACAGGCAAGGAAGCGGGTATGTCGGGCAGGACAGCCCCCGCGGAATCCATGGAATGCGCTGGCGATCTCGGTATCGCCGCGCGGTGTGCGCAAGGTGACGGCGCGCGCGACCTCCGGGCTCTCGAGGGGCGGGACAGCGACAGATCGAACGGCGCGGGCCACGGGCGTCCGACGCGCCGACCCGCGCATCGGCGGGGGGTGCGCGGATGATGCGCTTCGACCCGCCGCTCTCGCGCCCGCCGGGCGCCCGCCCGTCTCTGCGCGCCGCACCCGGCCGCCCCTTGCCCGGAACGCCGCGCGTCAGCCCCTTCGGCGCCGAAGATTACACCCGCGCGCCGGACCCTGAACCCCGCAGCACGCATGCCTGGGCCGCAAGCCATGAACCGGGCGAATCGGTCTATGCCGACGGGCCGGGCTACACGTCGCATACGGTCGGCGCGGGACGGTCGCGCACGGCACGGGACGCGCGCGACTGCGCTCCCCTCGGCGGCGACGCGGGCGAGGCCCGGATGCGCGGTGACCTGCCGTATCCGCGCGCCCACCCCGCCCCCACGGTTTCCCACCCGGACCGCACCCGGTCCCGCTGGCGCCGGTTCCGGCCCGAGCGTGACCCCGCGCCCAGTCGCCTGGCGTATCGGCTGAACCGGCTGTGGCTGACCCCGTCGGTGCGCCGGGCGGTCACCGTGGGGCTGCCGGTGGCGCTGGTGGCCTTCTCCATCGGTGTGATCGTCAAGGATCCGGTGCGCCAGGACGCCGTGGCCACGATGGTCAATGACATGCACACCGCCTTCATCGAGCGCCCCGAATTCCGCATCGAAGGGGTCGCCGTGCCTGGTGTCAGCCCCGAGTTGCGCGCCGCGGTCGAGGCGCGGGTCGATGTGGCCTTCCCCGAATCCTCGTTCCGGGTGGACCTGGAGGAACTGCGCGGCGCCATCACCACGATCGACGCGGTGGCCGATGCCGAGTTGCGCATCAACGCTGCGCGCGAGCTGGAAATCCGCCTGACCGAGCGCGAACCGGCGGTGGTCTGGCGCGACCGCACCGGCCTGCTGCTGCTGGACGGCGAAGGCCACCGCATCGCACGCCTTGCGGCGCGCCATGCCCGCCCCGACCTGTTGCTGATCGCCGGCGAAGGGGCGCAGGCCCATGTCCCCGAGGCGCTGGCGCTGCTGGACGTGGCAGCCCCCGTCGCCGAACGCCTGCGCGGGCTGGTGCGGGTGGGCGAGCGGCGCTGGGACGTGGTGCTGGACCGCGACCAGCGCATCCTGCTGCCTGAAACCGGGGCCACCGCCGCGCTGGAACGCGTGATGGCGCTGGACCGCGCGCAGGACCTGCTGGCGCGCGATGTGGCCATTGTGGACCTGCGGCTGCCCGCGCGCCCGGTCCTGCGCCTGAGCGAAGGCGCCGTCGAAACCCTGCACAGTATCCGCCAGATTCCGGAGTAAGCCATGACCGATCCCTACAAGGCCCAGCGAACCATGCGGCACATGCGCCGCGCCGCCATGCAGCGCGGTGTGATCGGCATTCTGGACATCGGCACGTTCAAGATCGCCGCGCTGGTGCTGCGGTTGGATCCCTCGGCCACGCCGGCGAAGGGTTCAGGTGTGGGGCAGCTGGCCGGGCAGGCCGCGTTCCGGGTGATCGGCGCGGGCACCACCCGGTCGCGCGGGGTCCGCTTCGGCGAGGTGGCGGCCATGTCCGAAACCGAACGCGCCGTGCGCACCGCGCTGCAGGCCGCGCAGAAGATGGCGCAGACGCGGGTGGATCACGTGATCATCTGCGCTTCGGGTGGCGGCGTGCGCTCCTACGGGCTGGCGGGCGAGGTGGCGCTGGAAGACACCACCGTGGCCGAGGATGACATCGCCCGCGTGCTGGCCGCCTGCGACCTACCCGATATCGGCGACGGGCGCGAGGTGCTGCACGCCCAGCCGGTGAACTTCGCGCTGGACCACCGCACCGGGCTTCTGGACCCGCGCGGGCAGACCGGGCAGCGGCTGGCGTGCGACATGCATGTGCTGAGCGTGGACACGGCGGCGATCAGCGATCTGATCCAGTGCCTGAAGCGCTGCGATGTGGAACTGGCGGGGATCGCCTCGGCCGCCTATGTCGCCGGGAAATCCGCGCTGGTCGAAGACGAACAGGAACTGGGCGCCGCCTGCATCGACATCGGCGGCGGGTCCACCGGGGTGTCGATCTTCATCAAGAAACACATGATCTATGCCGACGGCGTGCGGCTGGGTGGCGATCATGTGACCGGCGATATCTCCAAGGGGTTGCAGGTCGATTTCGCCACTGCCGAACGGATCAAGACCTTCTATGGCGGGGTGCAGGCCACCAGCATGGACGACCGCGACATGATCGAGATCGGCGGCGACTCCGGCGACTGGGAAAAGGACCGCCGCACGGTCAGCCGCTCGGAACTGATCGGCATCATGCGCCCGCGGGTCGAGGAAATCCTGGAAGAGGTGCGCGCCCGGCTGGACGCGGCAGGCTTCGAGCACCTGCCCAGCCAGCAGATCGTGCTGACCGGTGGGGCCAGCCAGACGCCGGGTCTGGACGGGCTGGCCGCGCGCATCCTGGGCCAGCAGGTCCGCCTTGGCCGCCCGCTGCGGGTGCAGGGCCTGCCGCAGGCCGCCACGGGGCCTGCATTCTCGGCCTCGGTAGGCCTGTGCCTGTTTGCGGCGCATCCGCAGGATGAATGGTGGGACTTCGAATTGCCCACCGAACGCTACCCGGCGCGGTCCTTCAGGCGGGCGTTGCGATGGTTCCGGGACAACTGGTGACCACCAGATGCAGCAGACTCGCCGAAATCAATGGAAAACCGGCGGAAATCAGCCAAGATTTGGGGGCAAATTTGCACTTTTTTGATGACCCAACCCGGTATGGACTGTAGGATATCTTCAAAATCGAGGCTTAACGGCGCAGATCGAAAGCAGGCGGGACAGGCAATGACACTCACTTTCATTGAAAACCAACAGCAGGACTTGGCACCGCGTATCACGGTGTTCGGGGTCGGCGGTGCCGGGGGCAACGCGGTCAACAACATGATCGACAAGAACCTCGAAGGCGTGGACTTCGTGGTCGCCAACACCGATGCGCAGGCGCTCCTGCAAAGCCGCTCAAGGGCGCGGGTGCAGATGGGCGCCAAGGTGACCGAAGGGCTGGGCGCGGGCGCCCGCGCCTCGGTCGGTGCCGCGGCGGCCGAGGAAACGATCGAGGAGATCGTCGACCACCTGGCCGGGGCGCATATGTGCTTCATCACCGCCGGCATGGGCGGCGGCACCGGCACCGGCGCCGCGCCGATCATCGCGCAGGCCGCGCGCGAACTGGGCGTGCTGACCGTTGGCGTGGTGACCAAGCCCTTCCAGTTCGAAGGCGCCAAGCGCATGCGCCAGGCCGAGGAAGGGGTCGAGGCGCTGCAGAAGGTCGTCGACACGCTGATCATCATTCCCAACCAGAACCTCTTCCGGCTGGCCAACGAAAAGACCACCTTCACCGAGGCCTTCGCGCTGGCCGATGACGTGCTCTACCAGGGCGTAAAGGGCGTGACCGACCTGATGGTGCGTCCCGGCCTCATCAACCTCGATTTCGCCGACGTGCGCGCGGTGATGGACGAGATGGGCAAGGCCATGATGGGCACCGGCGAGGCCACCGGCGAAGACCGCGCCATCCAGGCCGCCGAAAAGGCCATCGCCAACCCGCTCCTGGACGAGATCAGCCTGCACGGCGCCAAGGGCGTGCTGATCAACATCACTGGCGGCTATGACCTGACGCTGTTCGAGCTGGACGAGGCCGCCAACCGCATCCGCGAGAAGGTCGACCCCGAGGCCAACATCATCGTCGGCTCCACGCTGGACCCCGAGATGGAAGGCGCTATCCGCGTGTCGGTCGTGGCCACCGGCATCGACGCCAACCAGGCCCATGAAGTCGAGGTGCCGCGCCGCCGCCTGAGCGATCCGATCCGCCCCGACCTGCCCGAACGCGCCGCCGAGGTCGAATCCCCGGCGCCGGCCCCCGAACCGGAGCCCGAGATCGAAGAGCCCGTGTTCGTCCCGCGCACCGAAGAGCCGCACCCCCACGAGGCGCAGCCCAACCTGTTCGCCGAACAGGCCGAGGCGAAAACGCCGCCCGCCGCGCATGTCGCCGCGGCCCGTTCGCGCCCGCAGCAGGCGATGCCGCCAATGCGTTATCGTCAGGAGCAATCCGAACACGAGGCCCGCCACGCAGCAGCACCCCAGCGCCCGGCTGCGGCCTTTGATATGGACGAGGCGCCGCACGAAACTGCGCCTGCGTCACGGGGCGCAGGTGCGCATGGCGATGCCGAAAACTTCGTTGCGCCGCGCCGCGCCGCCGCGGGCACGCCCTCGCCCGAGACGCTGCAGCGCCTGCAGGCTGCCGTCCGCAAGCAGCCGAAGACAGGATCGGCCCCATCGGGGCAGCCCGATCACGCAACTGGCGCCGACCCCGATCGGCAAGGGTCTGGTGGGCGTTTCGGCATCGGCTCGCTGATCAGTCGCATGGCTGGCGGGCAGGGCGGGGATGCCGGCGCCGCGCGTCCGGCGCGCCCGCAGCCACCCATGAGTGCCCATGACGAGGATCCGGGCGTCTCGCCCGAGCAGGAGCGGATCGAAATCCCCGCCTTCCTGCGCCGACAGGCCAACTGATCGGTCGCGGGACAACCTGCACGTAATCTTGCAAGGACCGGGGCGCTCCCCCGGTCCTTGTCATTCACTGGGGAAGCGCCCTGCGCAGTTGCGATTGCGGGTGTCAGCGAGCGTCATCGCTCCTGGTTCGCGGTCACATCCTGCCAATCGCATCACCGGGCGATATTGATTTAAGCATCTGTAATATATGAAATATTCTCACTCCGGGAAACTCTTGCATGACCCCGGCAGACTTTGGCGGTCAATGTTTCACAGGGTTGCAAAGAGTGAATTGAGCCTCGGTTCCCGAACAATTAACTTGATCTCAACGCGCGCAGGACAGCGCCGATCCACAACAAGACACAGGCAGTCAGGGCAATGCAGCTCACTCTTGCGCGAACGGTGCACTTCCGCGGCTTTGGCCTGCACTCTGGCTTGCCGGTGCGAATGCAAGTTGCTCCGGCGCCCGTGGATCACGGAATCGTCTTTGTCCGCACGGACCTGCCCGAAGGCCGCAACCGCATTCCGGCCACCATCGCGCACTGGGTTGCGGCGCGGCTGTGCACGCGTCTGGAAAACATTGACGGCGCCAGCGTGGCCACCGTCGAGCATCTGATGGCCGCGCTGGCCGGGTGCGGCATCCACAATGCGTGCATCCGTCTGGATGGGCCCGAGGTTCCGATCCTGGATGGTAGCGCCGCACCCTTCCTGCGCAGCCTCATCGCCGCCGGTCTGCGCGAACAGCGCGCGCCGGTCCACGTGATACGCATCGTCCGTCCGATCGAGGTCCGCGACGGCGACGCCGTGGCCCGGCTGGAGCCTGCCGACGGCGTGCTGATGAGTTTCGAGATCGATTTCCCCGATGCCGCCATCGGCCACCAGCGCAAGACGCTGGATCTGGCCAACGGCACGGTGTTGCGCGAACTCGGCGATTCCCGCACCTTCTGCCGCCGCGCCGATGTCGAGGCGATGCAGGCGGCGGGGCTTGCGCTGGGGGGCAGCTATGACAACGCCGTGGTGGTCGAAGGCGCCGAGGTGCTCAGCCCCGGCGGGCTGCGCCACATCGATGAGCCCGTGCGCCACAAGATGCTCGATGCGTTGGGCGATCTGGCCGTGGCCGGGGCGCCGATCGTGGGCCATTACACCGGTATCCGCGCCGGACACGCGCTGACGGGCCGGCTTTTGCGCGCCGTGCTGGACGATCCCTCGTGCTTCATCCGCCAGCCCTGCACCGCGGAGCTGTGGCGCCGCCTGCCCGGTGGATTGCGCAGTGCCGATGCGCTGGCCCTGACGGCCTGAATGCGCGTTTGCCACAGGCCCGGCCACTGCAATCCGTTTTCCCCCGCTGCCTGCGAATGGCGTTTTGCGCAGCAGATTCTATTGTGCTAGGAAGCGAACACGGAGACAGACAGGGATAACAGCAGATGACGGTCGGCGCGCGAAACCTGCGATTGATGCTTGCTTTCATGGCCGCGACCGCGCTGGCCGCCTGCGGCGACAGCGCGCCGGACGAATCGCTGTCAGGTTTCAGCGCCGAAGAGATTTTTCAGCGCGGCGAGTATGAGCTGGAAACCAACCGCCGCGCCTCGCGCTCGGTGCGTTATTTCTCCGAAGTGGAGCGGCTTTACCCCTACAGCGACTGGGCGCGCCGCTCGCTGATCATGCAGGCCTACGCCTATCACCGCGACCGCGAATACGAGGAAAGCCGCGCCGCCGCGCAGCGTTTCCTGGACACGTATCCGGGCGACGAGGATGCGGCCTACGCCGCCTATCTGCTGGCGATCTCCTTCTATGACCAGATCGACGAGGTCGGCCGTGATCAGGGCCTGACTTTCCAGGCCCTGCGCCATCTGCGCCGGGTGATCGAGGAATACCCCGAGACCGAATTCGCCCGATCCTCGGTGCTCAAGTTCGACCTCGCCTTCGACCATCTGGCGGGCAAGGAGATGGAGATCGGGCGCTTCTACCTCAAGCGTGGCAATTATTCGGCGGCAATCAATCGCTTCCGCGTGGTGGTCGAGGATTTCCAGACCACCACCCACACCCCCGAGGCGCTGCACCGTCTGGTGGAATCCTACCTCGCGCTCGGCTTCGAGGATGACGCCCGCACCGCCGCCGCGATCCTTGGCCACAACTTCCAGGCCAACCCGTTCTACGAGGACAGCTTCCGCCTGCTCAGCGGTCAGGATCTGGCGCCCGAGGCCGCGAGCGGCGACGGCTGGTTGCAGCAGATCTACCGCCAGTCCATCCGCGGCGAATGGCTCTGATCCGCCCCACGCGCGTCCAGCCCCCTGCCTGCCCCTTCATCTTGCCCGAAATACTCCGGGGGTGCGGGGGCAGCGCCCCCGCGGCCTGACAGGGGCGCGCCGATGCTGGTCTCGCTCGACATCCGCGACATGCTGCTGATCGACCGGCTGGAGCTTGCCTTCCGGCCCGGGCTGAACGTGCTGACCGGCGAAACCGGCGCGGGCAAGTCGATCCTGCTGGATTGTCTGGGCTTTGTGCTGGGCTGGCGCGGGCGCGCCGATCTGGTCCGCCCGGGCGCCGCGCAGGGCGAGGTGGTGGCCGAATTCGCCCTTGCTCCGGACCACCCTGCGCGCGCCATCCTCACGGACGCGGGTTTTCCGGTGGACGACACGTTGCTGCTGCGCCGCGTCAACAGCGCCGAGGGGCGCAAGAGCGCATGGATCAACGACCGCCGCGCCTCGGGCGAGGTGCTGCGCGCGCTCTCCGAGGTGCTGGTGGAGCTTCACGGTCAGCAGGATGACCGCGGCCTTCTGAACCCGCGCAGCCACGGCGGGTTTCTCGATGCCTTCGGCGAGCTGGAAGCGCCGCTGACTGAGACCGCCGCCCGCTGGCGCGCGCTGAGCCGTGCGCGCAAGGCCCGTAAAGAGGCCGCGGCTCTGCTGGACGACCTGACGCGCGAAGAGGATTTCCTGCGCCACGCGGTCCAGGAACTGGACCTGCTGGACCCGCAAACGGGCGAGGAAGAGGCGCTCGACACCCGCCGCCGGATGCTGCAGCAGGGCGAACGCCTGCGCGCCGATCTGGCCCGCGCCCATGCCGCCCTGACCGGCGAAGGCGCCGAGCGGATGCTGTCGGATACGACCCGCTGGCTGGATGGCGCCGCCGAAGCGCTGGAGGGGCGGCTCGATGCGCCGCTGGAAGCCCTGGGCCGTGCGCTGGATGAGGTGGCCGAGGCCGCGCGCGGGATCGAGGATGCGCAGGAGGCGTTCGACACCGGCGCCGGCACGCTCGAGGAGGTGGAGGAGCGCCTGTTTGCCATCCGCGGTCTGGCGCGCAAGCATGGCGTGCTGCCGGATGAGTTGGGCGCGCTGGCCGAGGACCTGCGCGCGCGCCTTGCCGCGCTGGACGGCGGCAGCGCCGATATCGCGCGGCTGGAGGCCGAGGAACGCGCCGCCGAAAGCGATTACGCCGCGGCGGCCGAGGCGCTGAGCGCCGCGCGCCGGGCGGCGGCGGCGGAACTGGACGCCGCCATGGCCGCTGAACTCGCCCCGCTGAAGATGGAGCGCGCCGCCTTTGCCACGCGCATCGGCCGTGCCGCTCCGGGACCTTCGGGGCAGGACACGGTGACCTTCGAGGTCGCCACCAACCCCGGCGCGCCCGCGGGGGCGCTCAATCGCATCGCCTCGGGCGGGGAACTCTCGCGTTTTCTGCTGGCGCTCAAGGTCTGCCTCGCGCGCGGGGCGCAGGGCGGCCTGACCATGATCTTCGACGAGATCGACCGCGGCGTGGGCGGGGCCACCGCCGATGCCGTGGGCCGCCGTCTGCGGGCGCTGGCCGCAGGCGGCCGGAACGGGGGGCAGGTGCTGGTCGTCACCCATTCGCCGCAGGTCGCGGCCCTGGGCGCGCATCACTGGCGGGTGGAAAAGCACGTGACAGCCGGGCAGACCCTGTCCCGCGTTGTGCCGCTTTCCGCCGATGCAAGGGTCGAGGAGATTGCGCGGATGCTCGCAGGTGATAGCATCACCGATGCCGCGCGCGCGGCGGCCCGGGCGTTGCTGGCCCCGGACGCGGTGCCCGGCGCGTAAGGTTTCACAGCTTGCCCAGCAGGAGGTCCGCCCATGTTCCGTGCCCGCCGCCCGTTTCCCGCCCGCGTCCCCGCCGCCGCGCTATGCCTTGCCGCAGGGCTTGGCCTTTCGGCCTGTATGGAGCCCTTGGGCATGGGCGCGCCAGCTGCGGCGCCGCGCACCACGCCGGGGGATCAGGTCGCGTTCCTGCCGCCGCCGACCGATGTTCCCACCGCAAGTCGGGCCGAACGCGCCTGCGTGGAGCAGGGGGCCCGGCAGGGGCTGGACGTGCAACGCGTGGTCGGCACACGCGCCACCACCGATGCCAGCGGTCAGACCACGGGCCGGGACGTGATGCTGCGGGTGTCACGCCAGGGTCAGGTCTATGAGGTGCGCTGCAACTACGCGCAGGGCACCGACACGGCGCGGATCATGTCGCTGTAAGGGTCCTCTATCCCCAACCGCCGCTCCGCAGGCCGGGCGGCGGTCTGCCGCGCCGCTGGATCGAAGGTCAGCGCGGGCTGCGCTTGGCGAGGATGCGTTGCAGGGTGCGCCGGTGCATGCTCAACCGCCGCGCGGTCTCGGACACGTTGCGGTCGCATTGCTCATAGACGCGCTGAATATGCTCCCACCGTACCCGGTCGGCGGACATGGGGTTTTCCGGCGGGTCGGGCAGCAGGTCGGCATCGGACAGAAGCGCTCGTACCACATCGTCGGCATCCGCCGGTTTCGACAGGTAATCCGTGGCCCCGATCTTGACCGCCGCCACAGCCGTGGCAATGGCCCCGTACCCGGTCAGCACCACCACGCGGCTGTCGGGGCGCTTTTCGCGCAGGGCTTCGACCACATCGAGCCCGTTGCCATCCTCGAGCCGCAGGTCGATCACCGCAAAGGCGGGCGGGTGCGACGCGACGCGCGCCTTGCCGGTGGCAACGCTGTCGGCGATATCGACCTCGAAGCCGCGTTTCTCCATCGCCCGCGCAAGCCTGCGCAGGAAGACCTCGTCGTCATCGACCAGCAGGAGCGTGGCATCCCCCGCGGGGGCACGTAATTCGGGCTCGGCCATGGTGGCAATGTCCTTCATGGTGACGCTATCCTTCCTATTCACTTGCCTGAATAGGTAGCGCCCACCTGTGCCGAGGTCAATTTCGCGCGGTCCCGATTCCCGTCGACGCAAGACTCACGCGGCGTCGATGAAGCAGGCGATCCGTTCGGCCAGGGCTTCGGGGGTCAGATCGCGGCGGAACACCTCGACAAAGCCGTGACCGGGCAGCAGCAGATAGCTGAAGGTCGAATGATCGATCAGGTAGAACTCGTCATCGTCCTGATCATGGATCGCATAATAGGCGCGATAGGCGCGCGCGGCGTCGCGGATCTGCTCTTCGGTGCCGGTCAGCCCGACCATCTCGGGGTGCATGAAGCCGACGAAATCGGCCAGCACTTCGGGAGTGTCGCGCTGCGGGTCCACGGAAATGAACACCGGCTGCAGGTCATAGCCCTGCTCGGCCAGCACATCGGTCGCCAGCGCGTTGCGGTTGGCATCAAGCGGGCAGACATCGGGGCAGAACGCATAGCCGAAATACAGAAGTGTGGGCCGTGTCAGAAGCGATTCGTCCGTCACGGTCTGGCCACTGTGATCCACCAGTTCGAACGGCCCGCCGATTGCTCCGGACCCGCCCGCAACCACGCTTTCGCGGCACTGGGCGAACCCGGCCTCCGAGGGTCCGCGCATCATCATGTAGGCAAGCCCGCCCAGCAACGCCGCCACCAGACCGACCACGATCAGCGAATACACCCGCAGCATTTGTCACACCCCTAAACTCGTGGCAGACGCCTTGATGCCTGAGCGCCGCGCGCTTTACAATCACCTCTCAATCGCATGTGACAACAGGACCCAGCATGAACCGCCCCGGGCTCGGCCCTTCCGCGCGCGAAAACCGGGGCCAGTGGGTACGGCTGCGCACGCTGACGCTGTTGCGCTGGCTGGCGGTGGCGGGCCAGCTTCTGGCACTGGCCGTGGCCGACCGCTATCTGGGACTGAATTTCAATATCGGCCTGGCTTATCTGGTCGTCGGCGCCTCGGTGATCTCGAACCTGCTGGCGGTGTTCCTGTTTCCGGAGAACAAGCGCCTGTCGGAAACCGAGGCGATGCTGACGCTGCTGTTCGACATCGCCCAGCTTGCGGTGCTGCTGTATCTGACTGGCGGACTGAACAATCCATTCGCGCTTCTGATGCTGGCGCCGGTGACGATCTCGGCCTCGGTGCTGTCGCCGCGCCGGACGCTGTTTCTGGGCGCCATGGCGGTGGGTCTGGTCACGGTGCTGGCCTTCTGGAGCGAGCCGCTGCGCTTCGCCGATGGCTCGATCCTGGCGGTGCCGCCACTCTTTGCCTTCGGCTTCTGGCTGGCGATCGTGATCGGGGTGATGTTCCTGGCCTTCTATGCGCGCCGGATCACGCAGGAGGTGGACACCATGGCCGATGCGCTGCTGGCCGCGCAGATGGCGCTGGAGCGCGAACAGAAGCTGACCGATCTGGGCGGTGTGGTTGCGGCGGCGGCGCACGAACTGGGCACGCCGCTGGCGACGATCAAGCTGGTCAGCGGCGAACTGGCCAGCGAGCTGCGCGACCGCCCCGAGCTGCACGAGGACGCGCAACTGATCCGCCAGCAGGCCGACCGCTGCCGCGATATCCTGCGCTCCATGGGGCGGGCGGGCAAGGACGACAAGCAGTTGCGCCAGGTGCCCCTGGAGGCCGTGCTGCGCGAGGCTGCCGAGCCCCACGCCGACCGCGGGCGCGTCATCGATTTCATCCTGCGACCCGGCCCCGGAGCCGACGCGCGCCAGCCCCTGATCCGCCGCCGCCCCGAGGTGATCCACGGGCTGCGCAACCTGATCCAGAACGCCGTCGATTTCGCCGAGGCGCAGGTCTGGATCGCCGCCGACTGGGACGCGCGCCATATCCGTATCCGCATCATAGACGATGGCCCGGGATTCGACCCGCACATGCTGCCGCGCATCGGTGAGCCCTTTGCCCGCAGCCGTGGCGCACTGCGTTCGGTGGCAGGGCGGCGCGGCTACGAAGGCATGGGGCTGGGCCTGTTCATCGCCAAGACCATGCTGGAACGTTCGGGCGCGGAACTGCACTTCGGCAATTGCGAGGGGGTGCCGCAAGACCTTGGCACGGACGCAGCGCAAGCGCCGGGAAGGGCAGGGGCCTTTGCCGAACTCCGCTGGCCGCGCCCCCTGATCGAGGCGGATGCCGAGGCCGTGCGGGGGCAGAACCAGCCGCACGAAACCTGAGCAGTCGCGCAGCCTTAAGCTCGCCTTAACCAATTATCTCAACTGTAGGGAGTGAGATTCGCGCCCATGCAATCCGGAGCCTGTCATGGTCCCCTCGCTCAGCCTCGCCCTTGTGCTGGTCGCCACCTCGGTGCTGTCGGCCCTTACTGCGATGCTGGTCATGCAGCTTCGGCGCCCACGTCCGGGGCCCGAGGCTGCGCGCCCCTACGCCCCGGATATCGCCGGGCGCGCGGTGCTGATCTATGATGACCGGCGGCTGGTGGATGCCAATGCCCATGGCCAGACGTTGCTGCAATCGGCCCGCGCCGCGGCCGATGCGTCCGGCGCGCCGGAGTCCGCGGACGATGATCTGGAACCGGTGCTGCGCCTGCTGGCGTTACGCTTCCCGGACTTGCGCGACCGGTTGCCCTCGCTGGTGCGCGCCGGGCGGATCACGCTGGGCGCGGCGGATGACTCCGGCTTCGAGATGGTGGCCGAATGGCGCGGTGGGCTCGCACATCTGACCGTGATCGACACGCGCGCGGACGGCAGTTGCCTGCTTGTCGACCGGTTGAGTTTCGATGCGTTGCAAGGCGAGTTGGAAGGGCTGCGGGAGTGCATGTCCCACGCCCCGGTCGCCATCTGGCGCACCGATGCCGACGGGGCGGTGATCTGGGCGAACCGCGCCTATCTCGATCTGGCCGCGCGCGGCCCGGGGCTCTCCGGATGGCCGTTGCCGCGGCTCTTTCCGGCACTTGACCAGGATGGCCCGCAGCGCTTGAAGCTCGAACTCGGCAGTTCCGCGTGCTGGTTCGAATGCCGCGGCCTCGCCCGCGCGCAGGGCACGCTGAACTACGCCATCCCCGCCGACAGCGCCGCGCGGAGCGAGAAGGCGCGCCACGACCTTGTGCAGACCCTCGCCGGGGCGTTCGCCATGCACCCCGTTGGGCTGGCCGTGTTCGACGATGCCAGGGTGCTGCAGATCTTCAACCCTGCCCTGATGGACATGACCGGCCTGAGCGCCGAGTTTCTCGCCAGCAGACCGGGGTTCGACCGCTTTCTGCATGCGCTGCGTGAACGCCGGATGCTGCCGGAACCGGCGGATTATCGGAGTTGGCGCAGCGCGTTGCTGGAACTGGAACGCGCTGCCCAGTCCGGCGCCTATCAGGAGGAATGGCCGCTGCCCTCGGGCCAGACCCTACATGTCACCGGACGCCCGCACCCCGAGGGCGGGATCGCCTTCCTGTTCGAGGACGTGACCAGCGAAATGACCCTGACGCGCAGTTTCCGCGCCCAGATCGAGACTGCGCAGACGGTGATCGACGCGTTGCCCGATGCGCTGGCGGTCTTTTCGGCACAAGGCACGTTCCGGCTGGCAAACGCAGCGTATCACCGGCTCTGGGGTACCGATCCGATGGCGGCGGCCGGGCATGGCACGATGCAGGCTGCGCTGGATGTGTGGCGCACGGCAAGCCATCCGAGCCCACTCTGGCCCAAGCTGGCCGAGGGCGCCGTCGCGTGCAACCTGCCGCAGGAGGTCACGGGCACGGCCGCGTTGCGCAACGGGATCGTCCTCGCCGTGCGCCTGCAGACGCTGGTCGGAGGCAACCTGCTGGTCTCCTTCAGCCGTGCCCGCCCGGATATGGCGGAGACCGCAGATCCATCGGCGCCGACTGTTTCCAGGCCGCCTGTCGCCGCCGCCGTGCCCGGGGTCGCGCAGGGATCAAGGCCATCGATCACCCCGGAACATGCCGCGCATCAGGCCATCCTGTCGCGCGGCGACCCGCTCGCGGATGCGGGTTCTGGTGCCGACCGTGCCGCAACCCCGACCGTGGCACTGGCGGCAAGCGGGAACGGGGCCGCGCCTGCAGCATCCGACGCCGGGACCCAGGACGGCCCGGCGCCGCGCGCCGCGCGCGTCCGCCATCGCTCCAGCCGCTCGGCGCTGCGAGGCTGATCGCCGACGGGCCGGGCTGATCGGTTCGCTCCATGCGCGAGCACACCGGGCGTCGCGCCCTGCAGGCGGTCTGCCGCTCTCGCGCCCTGCACGTCACGCTCGCCCGGACCGGTGCCCGGAAACCGCCTTGCGTCCCGTCCTCGCTGGTGGCCCGGATGCGGCAACGCCTTCCGCTTCGACCCCCGCGCGCAAGCGCATCCCCCTGTCGCTGGTCCTCGTCCCACGCGCCCCCAGACTGCCCACAGGGCAGGCATCCTCCCCCGTCAGCCGAAAAGCAGGTGCCCGCCGACCAGCACGCCCGCACCTACGAGGATTGCCACCACCACGTTGCGCGACAGCAGCCCCGCCACGATCGTTGCCCCCGCCGCCGACATCCGCAGCGGGTCAAGCGCGCCATCAGCGGCCGCCGGAAACAGGATCATCGGCGCGATCATGCCGGGCATGATGGCCACCGCCGTATAGCGCAGATGCCGCAGCGCCCAGTCCGGCAGCTCCCGGTTCCCGATCAGCCCGAGGAAGGAATAGCGCAGTGCAAAGGTCCCGATCCCGAGGATCAGGATGATCAGCCAGATTTCGACAGTGCTGTACGCCATGTCCCCTGCATACTGCAGAGAACGCGCCACGCAAGCGCCAACCGGCAGAAGCTCCGCCTGCCCCGGAGACACCGGCATGACCACCATGGTGCAGCGGCGCGGGCCCTGCCCGCGCCGCCCGGCCCAACGGAAGCGGGCGCATCTGCGATGCGCCCGGCGACGGGCGGGAGCCCCCTCTGCACCGGATTCCTGGGCTCGCGGCCATGACACCGCGCGCCCCGATATTTCTTGACGAAAGTAATCGGGTATTGTAGCGCGGAGGGCGTCGGAAATTGAGCAGACACCTGCGGAAGGGAGGCGCGCCGCGCGCTACCGGGATCCTGTTCCGGCACGGACCTGAAACCTGTTCCGAAGGGAACGACCATGAGATTTCTTCGCACCACTGCCGCCGCGCTGGCCGCCCTTGCCGCTACCCCTGCGCTGGCCGACATCACCCTCTATTCCGGGCGCGGTGAGCCGCTGGTGGCACCCATCATCGAGACCTTTACCGCGCAGACCGGGATCAACGTCAACGTCCGCTACGGCGGCACCGCCGAACTCGCTGTGCTCTTGCAGGAGGAAGGCGACGCCTCGCCTGCGGACCTGTTCTGGGCGCAGGACGCCGCCGCGCTCGGCGCCGTAGTGGACCTGTTCGCGCCGCTGCCCGAGCCGCTGGTGGCCGATGTGCCCTCCGCCTATCGCGACAGTGAAAACCGCTGGGTCGCCACCTCGGGCCGGGGCCGGGTGCTGGCCTATTCCACCGACCGCGTGGACGCGGCCGACCTGCCCGCTTCGATCTTCGACCTGACCGACGAAAAATGGCGCGGCCGCATCGCCCTGCCCGCGACCAACGGCTCCTTCCTCGCCCATGTCACCGCCATGCGCGTGGTCCATGGCGAAGAGACGACGCAGGACTGGCTCAACGGCATCGCCGCCAATGACCCGGTTCCCGTGCGCAACAACACGGCCGCGATCCAGGCCATCGGCGACGGCGAGGCCGATGTGGCCGTGACCAACAACTATTACCTGGTCCGCTTCCTGAACCGTGATGCGGATTTCCCCGTCAACCAGACGCTGTTCGCCGATGAAGGCGATATCGGCAACCTGCTGCTGGTCGCGGGGATGGGAATGCTGAGCACCTCGACCAATCAGGAACACGCGCAAGCTTTCGTGGAGTTCCTGCTTTCGCCCGCCGCGCAGCAGTTTTTCACCGGCGAGGTATCGGAATTTCCGATTATCCCGGGCACCATCGTCACACGTCAGGACATCAACATCGCCGATGTCATCCAGGTCGCGCCCGAGGTTGACCTGAACACCATCGGCGATCTGGAAGGTACGCTGGAGTTGATCCGCGCCGCAGGGCTGATTTGAGCCTGACCACCGTCATATCCCCCGCCCCGTGGCGCCTGCCACGGGCGCGGGTGATCTTCTCGGCCCTCGGTCTGCTGATCGGGGGTCTGATGGTGCTGCCGTTGATCTGGCTGGTGATGCGCGCCGCGCAGGCCGACATGGCGCAGGTGATCGGGATGTTAACCCGCCCGCGCACCCTGCAACTGCTGATCAACACCGGGCTGCTGGTGGTCAGCACGCTGGCGCTGGCCACGGCGATGGCGCTGCCGCTCGCCTGGCTGGTCAGCCGCACCGACCTGCCAGGGCGGCGGCTCATCAACGTGCTGGCGGTGATCCCGCTGGCGGTGCCTGGCTATGTCATGGCCTATGCGCTGATCGGCCTGTCGGGGAATTTCGGCTTCATGAATCAGGTCTTCGGCGTCA
Source organism: Paracoccaceae bacterium (assembly GCA_007121115.1). Taxonomy (GTDB): domain Bacteria; phylum Pseudomonadota; class Alphaproteobacteria; order Rhodobacterales; family Rhodobacteraceae; genus Rhabdonatronobacter. The sequence continues at coordinate 17,972 of SKMI01000218.1, forward strand.
CCATCCCGCGCCTGCAGGGCCTGCCCGGCGCCACCATCGCGCTGGCGCTCTACACCTTTCCCTACATCTACCTGAACCTTCGCGCGGCCTTTGCGGGGCTGGACCAATCGCTCGAGGAAGCCGCCCGCGCGCTGGGCGCCACCCCGCGCGAGGTGTTCTTTCGCGTCACTCTGCCGCACCTGATGCCGGGGCTCATGGCGGGCTGGCTGGTGGTCGGGCTGTACGTGATCGGTGATTTCGGGGCCGTGGCGCTGATGCGGTTCGAGGTTTTCAGCTATGCCATCTACATCCAGTATTCCGCGGCCTTCGACCGGGTCTATGCCGCCTGGCTGGCGCTGATGCTGATCGTCATCGCGCTGAGCGTGGTCTGGTGGGAAAGCCGGTTGCGCGAAGGGGCGCATTTCGCGCGCACCGGATCGGGCGCCGGTGCCGCGCGGCGGCAGTTGGCGCTGCCGCGCGCGGGGCAGGCGCTGGGCTGGGCCTTCGCTGCGCTGGTGGTGCTGGCCAGCATCGGCTTGCCGATCGCGGTGCTCAGCTTCTGGATGGTGCGGCTGGATGATCTGCCGGGCGTGCTGCCGGAACTTTTCCGCGCTTTCTCGCAATCGCTGTCGGTTGCTGCCCCCGCCGCGCTGCTGGCGGCTGCCATGGCGCTGCCGGTGGCGGTCCTGGCGGTGCGCTACCCCTCGCCCCTGTCGACGCTGATCAACCGGCTGGCCTTTGTCGGCTATGCGATCCCGGCGCTGGCCTTCGCGCTCGCCTTCGTGTTCTTCTCCCTCCACGGCGCGCGGTTCCTCTATCAGACCCATCTGCTGCTGGTCACGGTCTATGCGCTCAGCTTCCTGGCGCTGGCGCTGGGGCCGATCCGCTCGGCGCTCTATCAGGCGCGTCCGTCGGTCGAGGAATCGGCGCGTGCGCTGGGTCACGGGCCGCTGTCGGTCTTCGCCCGGGTCACGCTGCCCACCATCCGCCCCGGTGTCATCGCAGGGATGGTGTTGGTCTTCGTCATCGCCATGAAGGAACTGCCCATCGCCTTCCTGCTGGCGCCCACGGGGTTCCGGCCGCTGGCGATCACCATGTTTTCGCGCACTTCCGAGGGGATGCTGATGGAGGCCGCGCCCTATGCCGCCGCGATCATGGCGTTTTCCGCCCTTTTCGTCGGCTTCGTTCTGCGCCATGACAAGAAAAGCTGACCGGACCCCAAGAACGCCATGAACACCCTGCCCAAAGCCCTGTCCTTCAAGATGCCCGCCGAGGCGACGCCGCTGGGATATCGCGCCCGGCCCGCCAAGGTGCTGCTGGAGGTTTCGGGTCTGCGCAAGCAGTTCGCCCACGGCGACACTCCGGCGGTGGAGCGGGTGGGGTTTTCGCTGGGCGAGGGCGAGATGCTGGCGCTCCTGGGCCCTTCGGGTTGCGGCAAGACCACCACGCTGCGCATGATCGGCGGCTTCGAGGTTCCGGACGCGGGCACCATCACGCTGCGCGGGCGCGACATCACCCGCCTGCCGCCCGAGGCGCGCGGCATCGGCTTCGTCTTCCAGGATTACGCGCTGTTTCCACACCTGAATGTGTTGGAGAATGTCCGCTTCGGCCTGCGCAAGATGCCGCGCGCCAAGGCCGAGGCGCGGGCGCGCGAGATGCTGGCGCTGGTGGGACTGTCGGGGCTGGAGGCACGCAAGCCGCATGCGCTTTCGGGCGGGCAGCAGCAGCGGGTGGCGCTGGCACGAACGCTGGCGGTGGCGCCGCCGCTGGTGTTGATGGACGAGCCGTTTTCCAACCTCGATGCCGCCATGCGCGTGGAAACCCGGCAGGAGGTACGCAAGCTGCTGAAAGCCACCGGTTCGGCCGGGGTGCTGGTGACGCATGACCAGGAAGAGGCGCTTGCCATTGCCGACCGGATCGCGGTGATGGAAGCGGGCCGGGTCATCCAGATCGGCACGCCGGATGAAATCTACCTGAACCCTGCGTCGGAATTCGTGGCCTCGTTTCTGGGCCGGTCGAACATCCTGCGCGGGAACGCGAACGGGATGCGCGTGGACACGAGTTTCGGCACGCTGCCGCTGTCGCGCGCCGCCAACGGGGCGGTCAATCTGGCCGTCCGCCCCGAGCAGATCATGCTGGAACCGGATCCGGCGGGTCCGGCCTCGGTCGTGGGGCGCGAGTTTCGCGGCCATGACCAGCTTTACTGGGTGCAGGAGGGGGAGCGCTGCATGCTGGTGATCTCGGGGCCTGGCGCCAGCATCGGCGTGGGCGAGAAGGTGCGGCTGCGCATCTGCGACTGCGTGGTGCCCCTGACCTGATCCTTCCCGGCGCGATCAGGCTAAGAAGTGCATCCGTCGCCGGTCGGAAAAGCGTACTCGGGCCGTGTCCCACCCCCCACCCGCACGCCCCGAGGGCGCTTCTCGCGCATTTGCGCGGGCAGGGGTCACGGGGGCGGCGGGCCTTTCTTCATGCCCGGACAACGAAAAACCCCCGCGCGGAAGGCGCGGGGGGCTTGTGCGTTCGGGGCGTGCCCGTCGTCAGCTTTCCTTGGCCTTCTTCTTGACCGGCGCCCAGATCTGCTTGTTGGTCAGGTAGAGCAGCGAGCCCAGCACCGCGAGGATGATGATCCCGGTGAAGCCCGCACGCTTGCGCTCGACCAGCTTGGGCTCGGCGGTCCAGGTCAGGAAGGCTGCCACGTC
>SKMI01000259.1 GCA_007121115.1 Paracoccaceae bacterium
CCCGGTTACGCCCGGCACTGCTGGCCCGGACCGAAGCCGACGCCCGCGCGCGCCTTGACCGCGCGGCGGAGCGGCTCGAGGCCGCGCTTGGCACGCGGCTGGACCAGCGCCAGCGTCGGCTGGCCGAGGCACGTCGCCTGCACGAAACCCTGGGTTACACCGCCACGCTGGCGCGCGGCTTTGCCGTGGTGCGCGACGGCGGCGGCAAGGTGCTGCCCGCGCGGGCCGAGGCGGCAGCGGCAACCGGTCTGGAAATCGAATTCCGGGACGGCAAGCTCAAGCTTGGCGGCGGCACCACGCGCGCGCGCAAACCCGGCACCCCGCCCGATCAAGGCAGCTTCTTGTGAACCCGCCCCGGAAGCCGTGAATGCGGCGGTTCCGGATCGGTTCACGCGCCCGCCAGCCGGGATTGCCGCCTTCAACTGCAGACCCCGGACGCAAGCGGCCGTCACGCGCGCATCGACGCGCGCACAAGATCCACAAGCCGTTGATGATCCGCGTGAAACTGGCGGATACCTTCGGCGAGCTTTTCGTTGGCCATTGCATCCGCCGCGAGTGCCCAGCGAAAGGCCGGTTCATCCACCGTGATCGCATCCACCGGGTCCGGTGCGGGCGCGGGCAACTGGCGCGTGACCGCCCCGTGCCGCTGGCCAAGCTCCTCGATCAGCTTCGGCGAAATGGTCAGCCGGTCGCAGCCCGCCAGGGCGCGGATCTGGTCGGTGGTCCGGAAAGACGCCGCCATGACGATGGTGTCGATCCCGTGGGCCTTGAAATACCCGTGGATGCGGCGCACCGAGAGCACGCCGGGGTCTTCCGCGGGCGGGTAGCTGTCGCGGCCCGCGGCCTTCTTGTGCCAGTCAGTGATCCGACCCACGAAGGGCGAGATCAGCCACGCCCCGGCATCTGCGGCGGCCACGGCCTGTTCCAGCGCGAAGATCAGGGTCATGTTGCAGTCGATTCCGTCGCGCTGCAGCACTTCGGCGGCGCGGATCCCCTCCCATGTCGCGGCCAGCTTGATCAGCACCTTGTCGCGGCCGATCCCGCGGGCGGCATAGGCGTCGATGATGGCCCGTGCCCGCGCGACCGAGGCGTCGGTGTCGAACGACAGCCGCGCCTCGACCTCGGTCGATACCCGGCCTGGCACCAGCGGCGCAATCTCGGCGCCGATGGCCACGGTGAGCGCCTCGGACACCTGCGCGGGGCTGTGCCCGGCGGCGCGACCGGCCGCGATTTCGCGCGCGATGACCGGTTCCAGCGCCGGGTCCGAGGCGGCCGCAAGGACCAGCGAGGGGTTGGTGGTGCAATCGACGGGGCGGTGCGTGCGGATGGCCGCGATGCTGCCGGTGTCGGCGACGAGCACGCTCATGTCCCTGAGTTGGTCGAGTTCACTTTGCATGGAGCCTCCTATGTCACGGATCGGCAAGGACCACGTCGGCGGGCAGGCGTGCCGCCAGGACGCGGCGCGCGTTGGCCAGGTCGTTGCCCTCGGCGCGGGCGCGCGCCTGCGGTTCCGTGTGCCCATGCGCCAGCCAGCGCGCGATACAGCGCTCGCGGACGGTTTCTTCGGACGTGTCAAGCCAGGCCGAAACGTCCCACATCCGCGCCAGCGCTGACCAGGGGTCCTCGTTGAACAGCAGGTAATTGCCCTCGACGATGACGAAGTCGCAGTCGGTGGGCACCACCCCGGCCCCGGCGATGGACAGATCGCGCGCGCGGTCGAACAAGGGATAGACCACCTCGGCGCCGCTGCGCAGCCGCTCGATCAGCGCGATGAAGCCTGGCGCGTCGAAGGTCTCGGGCGCGCCCTTGCGCGCGCGCAGTCGGCGCGCGTCCAGCACCGCGTTGTCCAGGTGGAAGCCGTCCATCGGCACCACCTCGGCCCGGCGGCCATCCTGCGCCAGCGCCGCGCGCAGCGCGGCCGAGAGCTCGGACTTGCCGCTTGCCGGAGCGCCCGCAACGGCGACCATCCTGCGCCGGCCGCCTGGCAGTGCACGCAGCCGCGCCATCAGGGCGCGCGGGACGGTGTTCAAGGGCGGGGTCGGGTGGGACATGGGGTCGCGCAACACGGTTGGAACAGCATCATGGACGCGGTGGCGCCCCGGCCCGGGCACGGACTGCCTGCGGGTCGTCGACATAGCGGGCGATGGCTGCCGCGACACCATGCGCCTTCATGGTCTCGTACCACGCGCAGAAGGCCCGGGCAAAGCGTGGTGCGTCCTTCAGATCGCCATAGACGGGGACGCGTTCCAGCCAGGCCTCGGGGCGGCTGCGGGCCGTCAGCGCCGCCGCGTGCAGCACGGGCCACAGCGGGTCGTTGGCCTCGATCGGCGTGCCGTCCTCGCGCATCCCGGCGCAATAGCGCGCCCAGAGGACCGAGACCAGCGCCAGCCCGTCCACCGCTGTCCCCTTCCGAAGCCCGTCGCGGATGGACGGCACGATGAATCCGGCGTGCCGGCTGGAGCCGTCAAAGGCCACGCGGCGGGTGGTGTCGACGATTTCGGGGTTGGCGAAACGCCTCTCGATCAGTCCGATATACTCGGAAACCGAAACGCCGGGCGCGGGTGCAACATGCGGCGCGATCTCTTCGCGGAGGAGCTTCCGGAACATGGCGCGGATGCCGTCATGGGCCATGGCCGCGGCAATGGTGCCCAGTCCCAACAACTCGCCCGCCCCGCCGATCACCTGATGACCGCCGTTCAGGATGCGGATCTTCATGGTCTCGTACAGATGCACATCGTCCGAAAACACAGCCCCCGCGCGGTCCCAGTCCGGGCGCCCGGCGCAGAAATCATCCTCAATCACCCACTGGCGGAAACGCTCATGGGTGACCGGGGCGGCGTCATCGATGCCGAACCCCCGCGCCAGCGCGATTTCGCGCGGGCCGGTGGCGGGCACGATGCAATCGACCATGGAACTGGGGAAGCTGCAGTTCGCATCGATCCAGTCCGCCAACGCGGGGTCCGACAGGCGCGCCAGCCCCACCACCGTCTGGCGCAGGATCGCGCCGTTGCCCTGCAGGTTGTCGCAGCATAGCCCGGTGAACGGCCCCGCCCCGCGCGCGCGGCGCAACCGCAGCGCCGCCACCATGGCACCGAAGGCCGTGCGCGGGGTCTCCGGGTGGGCCGCGTCATGGTGGATATCGGGGTGCGCGACGTCCAGCCCGCCGGTGATTGGGTCGATGTAATAGCCGCCTTCGGTCACGGTCAGCGACACGATGCGGATTTCCGGGGCCGCCATACGCGCGATGAGCGCGGCGTTGTCGGGTTCGACTGGCAGGAAATCGATCATGGCGCCGGTGACCTCGGCGGATTTTCCGGCGGGGTCCAGTTCGATCAGCGTGCTCAGACAATCCTGCGCCAGCAGCCGCGCGCGCATGGTGCCGTCACCGGGACGCACGCCAGCCCCGATGATCGCCCAGTCCAGCGCCTGCCGCGATTGCATCAGCCGGTGGGTGAACCAGGCCTGATGCGCGCGGTGAAAATTCCCGAGCCCGATATGCACGATCCCCGGCGTCAGGTCGGCGCGCGCATACCCTGGCACGGCCACCCCGGCGGGCATCCGGTCCAGGTTGGACAGGCGCAAGGGGGTCAGCTCATCCATTGTCCGCCGTCCACGTTATAGGTCTGGGCGACGATGTATTCGGCCTCGTCGCTGGCCAGGAAAACCGCCATGCCGGTCAGGTCGCTGGCCCGGCCCATGCGACCGTAGGGAACGGCCTCGCCGACCTCGCGTTTTTTCTGGCCCGGGGCCTTGCCTTCGTATTTCGCGAAGAATGCGTCCACCCCGTCCCAGTGCTCGCCGTCCACCACACCCGGCGCGATGGCGTTGACGTTGATGCCGTGCCGGATCAGGTTCAGCGCCGCCGATTGCGTCAGGCTGATGATCGCGGCCTTGGAGGCACAGTAGACCCCCACCAGCGCCTCGCCCCGCCGCCCGGCCTGCGACGCCATGTTGATGATCCTGCCGCCGCCCCCGCGTTCGATCATGTGCCGCGCCACCGCCTGCAGGGTGAACAGCGTGCCCGCGACGTTGATGTCAAAGCAGCGGGCGTAGTCGGCGCGCGTGACCTCGACGATGGGGGCGGCGGTGAAGATGGCGGCGTTGTTGATCAGGATGTCGATCTGGCCGAACCGTGTGACGGTGGCGTCCACGGCGGCGTCAATGCTCTGCTGTCTTGTGACGTCCATTTCGACGGCGAAGGCCGCTTCGCCCAGCCGGTCGGCCTCGGTCCGGGCGCGGTCGATGTCGATATCGGCCAGCGCCACGCGCGCGCCTTCGCGGATGTAGGCTTCGGCGAAAGCCAGCCCGATCCCGCGCGCAGCCCCCGTGATCAGGGCGCATTTGCCGTCCAGCCGGGTCATGCGATGCGATGCCCGTCCCGGTCGAAACGGTGCATCCTCTCGTGGCGCGGCGTCAGGAATAGGCGGTCGCCGTGCTTGATGTCAAGCTCGCCGTCGGCGCGCACGGTCACGCTTTCCGCCAGCCCGGTTTCATGGACGTGGAAGAACGTGTCCGAGCCCAGTTGTTCGGACACGCCGACCACCCCGGACCATTCGCCTTCGTGCGTCGACACCGTGAAGTGCTCGGGCCGGATGCCGATGGTGTGGGCATCGTGTTTCCTGGCCTCGGCCCCTTCGAGCAGGTTCATCTTCGGCGAGCCGATGAAGCCTGCGACGAACAGGTTGCGCGGGTTGCGATACAACTCCAGCGGCGTGCCCACCTGCTCGATATGGCCCGCGCGCAGCACCACGATCCGGTCGGCCATGGTCATCGCCTCGACCTGATCATGGGTGACATAGATCATCGTGGTTTGCAGCCGGTTGTGAAGCTGGCTGATTTCCAGCCGCATCCCCACCCGCAGCGCGGCATCGAGGTTCGAAAGCGGCTCGTCGAACAGGAACGCCGCCGGTTCGCGCACGATCGCCCGCCCGATGGCCACCCGCTGGCGCTGCCCCCCGGAAAGCTGGCCCGGGCGGCGGTCCAGATAGTCGGTCAGGTTCAGCACCTCGGCAGCGCGCTCGACGCGGCGGTCCTGCTCCTCGCGGCTCATGCCCGCCATGCGCAAGGGAAAGGCGATGTTCTTGCGCACGGTCATATGCGGATAAAGTGCGTAGGACTGGAACACCATCGCCAGCCCCCGCTTGGCGGGCGGAATGTCCGCGCTTTCCTTGCCGTCGATCAGGATCGAACCCGAGGTCACATCCTCCAACCCCGCGATCAGGCGCAGAAGCGTGGACTTGCCGCAGCCCGAAGGGCCGACGAAGACCGTGAACTCGCCATCCTCGATGGTCAGGTCCAGCGGCGGAATGACGGTGACATCGCCAAAGCTCTTGGTCACCTGTTCCAGAACGATACGTCCCATCAGGGTCACTCCTTATTTGACGGCGCCGAAGGTCAGGCCGCGGACAAGCTGTTTCTGGCTGAACCAGCCCAGGATCAGGATCGGCGCAATGGCCATGGTCGAGGCCGCCGATAGTTTTGCGTAGAACAGCCCTTCGGGGCTGGAATAGCTGGCAATGAAGGCCGTGAGCGGGGCCGCACGCGCCGCCGTCAGGTTCAGGGTCCAGAACGCCTCGTTCCAGGCCAGGATCACGTTCAGCAGGATTGTCGAGGCGATGCCCGGAATGGCCATGGGGGTCAGCACGAACAGGATTTCCTCGCGCAGCCCGGCGCCGTCCATGCGGGCGGCTTCAAGGATCTCGGTCGGGATCTCCTTGAAATAGGTGTAGAGCATCCAGACCATGATCGGCAGGTTGATCAGCATGATCACGATGGTCAGCCCGAAGCGCGAGTCCAGCAGGCCAAGCTGGATGAAGATCAGGTAGATCGGATACAGCACGCCCACCGCGGGCAGCATCTTCGTGGACAGCATCCACAGCAGGATGTTCTTGGTCTGGTTGGACGGCACGAAGGCCATGGACCACGCGGCCGGGATGGCGACGATCATGCCGAGGATGGTCGAGCCCCCGGCGATGTAGATCGAATTCCACAGGAACCGCGTGTAGTTGGAGCGTTCCTGCACCACGCGGTAATTCTCGAGCGTCCAGTCGAAGAAGAACCACACCGGCGGATCGGCAATCGCCTGCGCTTCGGTCTTGAAGCTGGTCAGAAAGGTCCAGAGGATCGGAAAGAAGATCAGAAGCCCGATCACCCAGGCGACCCCGGTGTTGATGGCCTTGCGTTGGGCCGTGACAGTGCGTGCCATGATACGTCCCCCCTCAGCGATCCAGGTTCTTGCCGACGATGCGCATGAGGAACAGCGCGAAGATATTGGCCAGGATCACCGCATAGATGCCGCCCGCCGAGCCAAGCCCCACGTTCTGGCTTTCCAGCACGCGCTGATAGATCAGGTAGGTCAGCGTGCGGGTGCCGAAGGAGCCCTGGGTGGTGACGAAGATCTTGGCGAAGATCGCCAGCAGGAAGATCGTCTGGATCAGGATCACGATGGTGATGGCCCGCGACAGGTGCGGCAGGATGATGTGCCAGAAGCGTGACAGCGTTCCGGCGCCGTCCATCTCGGCCGCCTCGATCTGATCGCTGTCCAGCGACTGGATCGCGGTCAGCAGGATCAGCGTGGCAAAGGGCAGCCACTGCCAGGATACGATCAGGA
>SKMI01000014.1 GCA_007121115.1 Paracoccaceae bacterium
ACCCCTACACCCGCAAGCTGCTGGCCGCCGAGGCCGCGGGCAATCCGCTGCCGGTGCCCGAAAGCGCCCCCGAGGTGCTGCGCACCGATGCGCTGCGGGTCTGGTTCCCCATCCAGCGCGGCTTCCTGCGCCGCACCGTGGGTCATGTGAAGGCGGTGAATGCCGCCACGCTCAGCTTGCGCGCGGGCGAAACCTTGGGCGTGGTGGGCGAATCGGGGTCGGGCAAGACCACGCTGGCGCTGGCGATCCTGCGGCTCGTGTCCTCGGACGGGCCGATCGTGTTTCAGGGCGGCGATATCCAGGGCAAGAAGTTCAAGCAGCTGCGCGGGCTGCGCCGCGACCTGCAGGTGGTGTTCCAGGACCCGTTCGGCAGCCTGAGCCCGCGCATGACGGTCGAGGAGATCATCGCCGAAGGGCTGGGCGTGCATGGCGTGCCCAAGGGGCAGACCGCGCGCGATCTGGTGGCCCAGATCATGACCGAGGTCGGGCTGGACCCCGCCACCATGGCGCGCTACCCGCACGAGTTTTCCGGCGGCCAGCGCCAGCGCATCGCCATCGCCCGCGCCATGATCCTGCGCCCCAAACTGGTGGTGCTGGACGAGCCGACTTCGGCCTTGGACATGACGGTGCAGGTGCAGATCGTCGAGCTTCTGCGCGAGCTGCAGCGCCGCCACGGGCTGGCCTATCTGTTCATCAGCCACGACCTGCGCGTGGTGCGCGCCCTGTCGCACAAGATCATCGTGATGAAGCAGGGCGATGTGGTCGAAGCCGGCCCGGCGGCGCAGGTGTTCGACGCGCCGCAGTCGGACTATACGCGCCAGTTGATGGCTGCCGCATTCGATATTGCCACAAGGGGCGCGGCCTGAGGCGGCCTGAGGCGGCCTTGTGCGAAGTTGCGGCATACCGGCGAATACATAATCTACTTGCAAGATATATGAAGATATCGCAGTATTCACATGGCAGAGTGCTGCGGCAGGTCCGCAGCGCCCGTCTGGAGGAGGCGGGCTGCACGAACGGAGGAACACCATGAAGATTTCCCGCAGACGGATTCTGGCCGTGGGATCGGCAGGGCTGGTAGTGACATTGTTGCCTTTGCCGGCCAGTGCCGCGACCGAAGCCGACGAGCTGATCGCGCGCTTCACCGATGGCGCCACGCCGGGCGAAGGGCCCCTGACCATCACCGCGCCGCAAATCGCCGAGAACGGTAATGCCGTGGGGGTCGAGGTGGAGTGCCCCGGTGCGAAATCCATCCGCATTCTGGCCCCGGCCAATCCCAACCCCGAGGTCTGCACCGTCCATTTCGGCCCGCTTGCCGGGAGCCACAGGCTTTCCACCCGCATCCGCATGGCCGAGACCATGGACGTGATCGCGCTGGCGGAGATGGAAGACGGCAGCTTTGTGCAGGCCAGCGCCCGCGTGCGGGTGACCATCGGCGGCTGCGGCGGCTGAGTAAGGGAGGATATCATGGACACAATCGACGCCCGCCCCCGTGTGCGCGTGCCCCGGACCGCTTCGCCCGGCGAAGTGGTGCAAATCAGGACGCTGGCCAACCATCCGATGGAAAACGGCGAGCGGCTGGATGCCGACGGCAACCGCGTCCCGCGCCACATCATCCACCGCTTCGTCTGCACCTTCAACGACGAGACGGTGATCGAGATGGACATCGAGCCCAGCCTCGCCGCAAATCCGTTCATCGAGTTCGAGGCCGAGGTGCCGGAAAGCGGCACGTTCCACTTCGCCTGGCACGATGACAACGGCGATGTCTACGAGGCGACGGCGGATATCGAGGTCGCCTGACGACCGCGCCTTTGCGCGTTCCTGAAAACCCGGACCCCGACCTGACGCGGCTTCTGCCGCGACCGGCGTCGGCTGCCCTGACGTGATGGAGCCCCCATGATCTCGCGCCGCCATTTCCTGCAAGCCAGCCTTGCCGCCTCGGCGCTGCTTGGACCTGCCGCGTCCGGCCAATGGGGGCGGCTGGCGGCGCAGCAGCGGCTGAGCCAGGGCGATCTGCTGGATTTCGACACGTTCGGCAATGTGACGCTGATACACCTGACCGACCTGCACGCGCAGACGCAGCCGATCTGGTTCCGCGAAGCCTCGGTCAAGCTGGGCGCGGGCGATGCGCGCGGCCAGCCGCCGCATCTGGTCGGGGCGGATTTCCTGGACCATTACGGGCTGGAACAGACCAGCGCCATGGCCCACGCCCTGACGCATCTGGAGTTCGAGGCACTGGGGCGGGCGTATGGCCGCATGGGCGGGCTGGACCGGATCGCCACCGTGGTGAATGCCATCCGCGCCGACCGCGCGGACGCGCTGCTGCTGGACGGGGGCGACACCTGGCACGGGTCCTTGCCCGCCCTGCGCACCAAGGGGCAGGACATGGTGAACCTCATGAACGCGCTGGGCGTGGATGCCATGACCTCGCATTGGGAGTTCACGCTGGGCGCGGACCGGGTGGACCGGATCGTGTCCGGGCTGCCCTTTGCCTTCCTCGGCCAGAATATCTTCGACACCGACTGGAACGAGCCGGTCTATGAGCCCTACGAGTTGTTCGAACGCGGCGGCGCGCTGGTCGCGGTGATCGGGCAGGCCTTTCCCTACACCCCCATCGCCAACCCCGCCTGGATGTTCCCGGAACTGAGCTTCGGAATCCGCGAGGAACGGATGCAGGCGATGGTGAACGAGGTGCGCGCCCACGGCGCCGATCTGGTGGTGGTGCTGTCGCATAACGGCTTCGATGTGGACCGCCAGATGGCCGCCCGCGTGGAAGGCATCGACGTGATCCTGACCGGCCACACCCATGACGCGCTGCCCGAACCGCTGCTGGTGGGGCAGACGCTGCTGATCGCCTCGGGCTCGAACGGCAAGTTCGTCACACGGCTGGATCTGGACGTGCAGGGCGGGCAGATGCTGGGCTTTCGCCATCGGCTGATCCCCGTTTTTGCCGATGCCATCGACCCGGACCCGGAGATGGCCGCGCTGGTGGCCGCCGAGCGCGCGCCCTTCGCGGACGAATTGGCGGAAGTGCTGGGTCACACCGATAGCCTGCTTTACCGGCGCGGCAACTTCAACGGCACCTGGGATGACCTGATCTGCACCGCGCTGATGGAGGAGCGCGATGCCGAGATCGCGCTCTCGCCCGGCGTGCGCTGGGGGCCGTCGCTGATGCCCGGCGATCCGATCACCCGCGAGGATGTGTTCAACGTCACCGCCATGACCTATGGCGCGGCCTACCGGCGCGAGATGACGGGGGCCGAGATTCACGGCGCGATGGAGGATATCGCCGAGAACCTGTTCCACCCTGACCCCTATTTCCAGCAGGGCGGCGACATGGTGCGGGTGGGCGGCCTTGGCTACCGGATCGCCGTGGACAAGCCCATGGGTGAACGGATCACGGGCCTGAGCCATCTGGCGAGCGGCGAGCCGCTGGACATGGACCGCGCCTATACCGTGGCGGGCTGGGCCAGCGTGACCGAAGGCACCGAAGGCCCGCAGATCTGGGACGTGGTGAGCGATTTCATCCGCAAGGCGGGCCGTGTGAGCGTGCCCGAGAACGAGACCATCGAGGTCGTGACCGGCTGACGCGCGCGGCGCGGCGCCGTGGAAGGGGAGGAGACAGGGACAATGACGAAACCGCAGGACAAGACAGGCGGGACCAGCCGACGCCGCTTTCTGGGCGGCGCGGGACTCGCTGGGGCAGGACTTATGGCGGGACTGGTGCCCGCCCGCGCCGCCAGCCCCGATCCGATGATCACCGAGGTGCAGCCCTGGGCGCAGTTCCTGGGCCCCGGCGTGGATGACGCCCCCTACGGCAAGCCCTCGCCGCACGAGGCGCATGTGGTCCGGCGCAACGTCGAATGGCTGACCGCCGACACCGCAAGCTCGGTCAACTTCACCCCCATCCACGAGCTTGACGGGATCATCACCCCCAACGGAATCTGCTTCGAGCGCCACCACGCGGGCGTCGCCGATATCGCGCCGCAGGATTACCGGCTGATGATCAACGGGCTGGTCGACCGCGAACTGGTCTTCACCCTGCAGGACCTGCTGCGCTTCCCGCGGGAAAACCGAATCTATTTCCTGGAATGCGCGGCGAATACCGGCATGGAGTGGCGCGGCGCGCAGCTTAACGGCGCGCAGTTCACCCACGGCATGATCCACAACTGCATGTATACCGGCGTGCCGCTGCGCACTCTGCTGGAACACGCGGGCGTGCAGCCCAACGGCAAATGGGTGCTGGCCGAAGGCGCCGATGCCTCGGCCATGTCGCGCTCGATCCCGATGGAAAAGGCGCTCGACGACTGCATGGTCGCCTTCAAGATGAACGGCGAGGCGCTGCGCCCCGAACAGGGCTATCCGGTGCGGCTGGTGGTGCCGGGCTGGGAAGGCAACATGTGGGTCAAATGGCTGCGCCGCATCAAGGTCGGCGACGCGCCCTGGCACCACCGCGAGGAGACCTCGAAGTACACCGACTTGCTGGCGGATGGCCGCGCGCGGCGCTTCACCTGGGAGATGCACGCCAAATCCGTCATCACCAGCCCCAGCCCGCAGGCGCCGATCTATCACGGGCGCGGGCCGACCATCATCACCGGGCTGGCCTGGTCCGGCGTGGGAACGATTGACCGGGTGGATGTTTCGATCGATGGCGGGCGCAACTGGCACCATGCGCGCATCGACGGGCCCAGCCTCGATAAATCCCTGCACCGATTCTATTACGAATTCGACTGGGACGGCAGTCCGATGCTCCTGCAGTCCCGCGCGGTGGACAGTGCCGGTTACGTCCAGCCGACCAAGAACGCGCTGCGCGAGTTCCGGGGCACGGCTTCGATCTATCACATGAACGGAATCCAGACCTGGCAGGTCCATTCCAGCGGGGAGGTCGAAAATGTCGAGGTTGCTTAAGTCCAGCGCGCTGGCGCTGGTGATCGCCACGCCCGCGCTGGCCGAGACCGACACGCTGGGCCGCCTGGCGCTCCCCGAAGAGGTCGCGGCCTGGGATATCGACATCCGCCCCGATGGCGCGGGCCTGCCCGAGGGGCGCGGCGATGTCTGGGACGGCGAGGATCTGTATGAACTGCAATGCGCCCATTGCCACGGCACCTTTGGCGAAGGGGTCGGTGCCTGGCCGGTGGTGGCGGGCGGCTTCGGAACGCTCACGCATGAGCACCCGGAAAAGACCATCGGCTCCTACTGGCCGTACCTGTCGACCGTGTTCGACTATGTTTACCGCGCCATGCCCTATGGCGCCGCGCAGACGCTGGAACCGGACGAGGTCTATGCGATCACCGCCTACCTGCTGTTCCTAAACGATCTGGTGGATGACGATTTCGAACTGAGCCACGAGAATTTCACCGAAGTCCGCCTGCCCAATGAAGACGGGTTCTACATGGATGACCGGGTGGAAACCGAATGGCCGTCCTTCACGCAGGAACCCTGCATGACCGACTGCGGCGACGCGGTAGAGGTCTCCATGCGTGCCGCCGTGCTGGAGGTGACGCCGGACGATCCGCTGACCGATGCGCGGCACGAACAGTATCTGGCCATGGCCACCGCCGCAGCGGGTGAAATGGGCGCGGTCGACGCCCCCGCCGTCGAAGCGGCGCCTGAGCCCGAGCCCGAGGAAGAAGCCGCCGCAGGCTACACCCCCGAACAGGTGGCCGCCGGCGAGGCTGCCTGGCGCCAGTGCCGCACCTGCCACAATGTCGGCGACGGCGCGCGCCACGGCGTTGGTCCCCACCTGAACGAGGTTTACGGCGCCCCGGTCGGCGCAAAGGATGGCTTCCGCTACTCCCCGGTGCTGACCGAGGCCGGGGAAGAGGGCATGGTCTGGGACAACGCCACGCTCGATGCCTTCCTGGAAAACCCGCGTGAACACCTGCCGCGCAACCGCATGTCCTTCAACGGTGTGCGCGACGCCGAGGAACGGCAGGCGCTCATCGCCTATATCGCGAGCTTCGCCGAGTGATGGGCGCAGCAACCGCAAGCCCGTTCCAGTGGCCGCCGCACGCGGCCATCGGAACGGGTGCGGGAACGGTGTTGTCCGGGGCAGGGAACCCCCTGCACCAGTGTTCCCGATCCGGGGCGCGACTGGGGCAGATGGTTTTGCCGCACCTGCAATATGCTGAAAACCTTTCCTTTTCCCTTCGAGCGGCTTGCGGTTTCCGCGCCAGTGAAACACATTCGCGGCGTGGGCGCGGCGATTTGCGTGGATGCCTGTTGCTGGTAGGGTCAGGGTTGATCGACGGAGCTTGCGCATGATGACCATCAAGACATTCAGGACGTTAAGCCGCGTGAGGCCGCTGTCCGCGTCGGTGGCCGGGTTGGCGGCCGCGCTGGCGCTGGCGGTGCCGGGGACCGCCCTCGCCGACGCGGGCGAGGGTGCCACCGAGTCCGTGCAATCCAGCACCACCATCCCCGGCGCGGTGGCGTTGGGCGATGTGGAGCACGGGCGCGAGTTGTGGGAGTTCGAATGCGCCGCCTGCCACGAGATGGGGCAAGGCGCCGAGGACGGGATTGGCCCGCAACTCAACCGGGTGTTCGGGCGCCGGGCGGCGGCAATTGACGATTTCCCGTATTCCGAGTCCATCGCGCGCATGGGGCGCGA
>SKMI01000166.1 GCA_007121115.1 Paracoccaceae bacterium
CATCTGGCCAGGGCGGGGCATGACGTCACGGTCTATAACCGCACCAGCGCCAAGGCCGAGGCCTGGGTTGCAGCCCATGGCGGCGCGCTGGGGGCCACCCCGGCCGAAGCCGCGGCGGGGGCGGAATTCGTCATGGCCTGCGTGGGTAATGACGACGACCTGCGCGCGGTCTGCACCGGGCCCGACGGCGCACTGGGCGCCATGGACCGGGGCACGGTCTTCGTGGATCACACCACCGTGTCGGCGCAGGTGACGCGGGAGTTGCACACGGCGGCCGCCGAAGCCGGGATCGGGTTCGTGGACGCGCCGGTCTCGGGCGGCCAGGCCGGGGCCGAGAATGGCGCGCTGTCGATCATGTGCGGCGGCAGCGCCGAGGATTACGCCCGCGCCGAGCCGGTGATGGCCGCCTATGCGCGCGCCTGTCGCCGTCTGGGCGAAAGCGGGGCGGGGCAGATCGCCAAGATGATGAACCAGATCGCCATTGCCGGACTGCTGCAGGGCCTGTCCGAGGCCCTGCATTTCGGCGAGAAGGCGGGCATGGACGGGCGCGCGGTGATCGAGGTGATTTCGCAGGGCGCGGCCGGGTCCTGGCAGATGGCCAACCGGCACGAAACCATGCTGGACGACCAGTTCGACCACGGATTTGCCGTGGACTGGATGCGCAAGGATCTGGGCATCTGCCTGCAGGCCGCCGACGAGGTGGGCGCGGCGCTGCCGGTCACCGCGCTGGTGGACCAGTTCTACAAGGAAGTGCAGGCCATGGGCGGCGGGCGCTGGGACACGTCGAGCCTGATCCGGCGCTTGCGGCGGTTCGAGCAGGGATGAGGGTGGCACCCGGTTGACGGATGTGACCTTGCAGAGCGCCCGTTCCGGGCGCAAGCCTTCTGGCGCTTCGCGCCGTCAAGGGGGCATTCTGCCCCCTTACCAGCCCCGCAAGGGGGCTGGTTTCACCCCCTGAGGATATTTTTGCACAGATGATGGGGCAGGCTGTCGGACCTGCGGCTGGTACGCGCAGGTTCGATCAGTCGCGGGGATCGGGCGGGGCGCCGGGGGTGCGCACGCCGCGGGCGCGCCAGCGCTCCAGTTCGGCGTGACGGTCGAGCGCCATCACCCGGTAGTTGCGATGGTAGACATTGACCCCGAACATGCGCTCCAGCAGGCGACCCCGGTTGGCACGGCGGAATTCCAGATCCTCGGCGGCAAGCTGGTCGCGAATCGCCGGGTTGGTGCCGAAGCGCGCGGCGCGGGTGACCAGCGCCCCATCGGCGGCGGGTATCGCGCTCGAGAGCGCTGCAGAGCGGCTGCCGCCCAGTGCGGCGGCCACATCGGCGCGCGGCTGCGGGTCGGCGCGGTTGCTGCCGCCGGGTTCGGGCAGCGCGTCCGTCCGGTCGGGCATTTCCAGCGGGCGCGTGGGCACGATCCCGAATTCGTCCGGGCCACGCTCTTCGGAGGCGGCATGCATGAGCATCGGGCTGTCGGGATCGCCGCATCCGGCGAGCGCCAGCACCGCCACCGCCGCCGCTGCCCCCAGAAACGTTCTTTGGGGAAACGTTCTCTGGGGAACCGTGTTCGCGCGAACCGTCCTTGCACGCCGCATGTTCCTGCCCCTTTCGCCGTTGACGGGCTCTGTTTAGCGCATGATTGGCGGGGCGTCACGGGGTCTTGTGGCGCCCGGCGAAGAGGATCAGCAGGCCCGCGCCCGCGAAGATCCCCACATCGGCGATGTTGAAGGCGAAGGGGTTGTTGATGCCGCAGCAGCTCATGTTGATGAAATCCGCCACCGCGCCGTAGCGCAGCCGGTCGATCACGTTGCCCAGCGCGCCGCCGACCAGCAGCCCCGCCGCCAGTTGCATCATGGTGTTGGTGCGTTCGCGCCAGGCCCAGACCAGCACCCAGGCGCAAATCACCAGCGCGAGCGCGACCAGGATCCAGCGCGTCGCCTCCGACCCGCCGCCGAACAGGCCGAAGTTGATCCCGGTGTTCCAGGCCATGGTGAAATTCAGGTAGGGCGGGAACACCTCGATATAGAGCCGTTGCGCCAGCGCCATGCGGTCGATCACCGCCCATTTGCTGGCCTGATCGGCCAGCAGGGTGAGGGTCAGCGTGGCGATCAGAACCCGCATATCAGTGCCGGAAATGGCGCTGGCCGGTGAAGACCATGGCCAGCCCTGCGGCATCTGCGGCGGCGATCACCTCGTCGTCGCGCATGGAGCCGCCGGGCTGGATGACGGCCCGCGCGCCGGCTTCGGCCGCGGCCAGCAGCCCGTCAGGGAAGGGGAAGAATGCGTCCGAGGCCACGACCGCGCCCTGCGCGGGGCTGGCGGACAGGCCCAGCGCCTCGGCCATGTCCTGCGCCTTGCGGGCGGCGATGCGGGTGCTGTCCACGCGGCTCATCTGTCCCGCGCCGATGCCGACGGTAGCGCCGCCCTGCGCATAGACGATGGCGTTGGATTTGACGTGCTTGGCAACTTTCCAGGCGAAGAGGAGGTCGGCCAGTTCCGCCTCGGAGGGGGCGCGCTTCGTGACGACCTTGAGGTCGGGCGCCGTGATCACGCCGTTGTCGCGATCTTGCACAAGGTAGCCGCCCGTGACCTGCTTGACCATCTGGCCCGGTGCGGCCGGGTCGGGCAACGCATCGACGGTCAGCAGGCGGAGGTTCTTCTTTGCAGCGAAGACGGCGCGCGCGGCGTCATCGGCGCCGGGGGCGATCACGACTTCGGTGAAGATCTCGGCGATCTTTTCGGCAGTGGGGCCGTCCAGCGGCTGGTTCAGCGCGATGATCCCGCCAAAGGCGCTGGTGCGGTCACAGTCGAAGGCACGCGCATACACCTCGACCAGCGTGGCACCGGTGGCGACGCCGCAGGGGTTGGCGTGCTTGATGATGGCGCAGGCGGGGGTGGCGGGGTCGAACTCGGCCACCAACTCCAGCGCGGCATCGGTGTCGTTGAGGTTGTTGTAGCTCAGTTCCTTGCCCTGCCATTGTCGGGCGGTGGCCACGCCGGGGCGGGTGGTGTCGGCGACGATGAAACTTGCGCTCTGGTGCGGGTTTTCGCCGTAGCGCAGGGTTTGGGCGACGCGGCCCGAGAAGCTCTGCCGCCGCGGCGGGGTGCCGGTGTGGCTTGCCATCCAGGCGGCGACGGCGGCGTCATAGGCGGCGGTGCGCTCAAAGGTCAGTTGCGCGAGGCGCTGGCGAAAGGGGAGCGAGGTGGCGCCGTCATGGGCGGCGAGTTCGTCCAGCAGCGGGCCGTAATCCTCGGGGTCGGTGACGATGGCGACATGGGCGTGGTTCTTGGCCGCTGCGCGCAGCATGGCCGGGCCGCCGATGTCGATGTTCTCGATCGTCTCGTCGGCGTCGGCGCCGCGGGCCACTGTGGCCTCGAACGGGTAGAGGTTCACGACCAGGAAGTCGATGGGCGCAATGCCGTGCCGATCCATCGCCGCCACATGGTCAGGGTTGTCACGCAGCGCCAGCAGCCCGCCGTGCACCATGGGGTGCAGGGTCTTGACGCGACCGTCCATCATCTCGGGGAAACCGGTGAGCGCGGCCACGTCCTGCACCTCCAGCCCCGCGTCGCGCAGCGCCGCCGCGGTGCCGCCGGTGGAGATCAGCGCCACCCCGCGCGCGGCCAGTGCCCGGCCCAGTTCGGCCAGCCCGGTCTTGTCCGAAACGGAGAGCAGCGCGCGGCGCAGGGGGGTGGCTTGGGTCATGGGGGCTCCTTGCGGGCGGTCACAGGTCCGGCAGTTACAGGTCGGGCAGCGCCAGCGGATCGTCGCGGCCGATGTCGCGCAGTGCAAGCGGCGTGTCCTGCGCCTTGGCCAGGCTCCACGCGATCTGGCTGGTATAGTCCTGCGCGCGCCCTGACAAGACGATCTGCACCGTGGCCCGGGGTCGCAGCCGCCCCGGTTCGAAATAGACCGAAGGCTCCAGCGTCATGCGCGCCGCCCCGTCCTGACGCAGAACCCAGACCTCGCCGATGCGCAGCGTGATGGACACGGCGCTGCCGCCCAAGTCCAGCGTCGCCTCGGCCTCGGGGTGCAGGTGGAAGCGGATGGCGAAGCCGATGGCGGCGTCCGGTTGCCGGGCGGCGGCACGTTCGAACCGGCGGCGCTCGGCAGGTGTCAGCGCCACCAGCGTATCCTCGCCGATAAGCGCGCGGCCGTCGCGGCTCAGGTCCAGACGGCGCAGATGGGTCAGCCCGTGGCTTGGCACATAGCCGTCATGGCTGAGCAGGAACGCGCTGTAGCTTGGCTCCCCCTCGCGTTCGACGCCGACATGGGCGGGACCCTCGATCAGCGGGGCCGCGCCACCACCCTGCGCCGCCATACGCGCCGAAGACAGCCCGTCCAGCGCCAGCGTGGAGTGCGAGGCGGTGGCGCGCGCGGCGCGTTCCCAGTCGGGGCCAAAGCCTGCGCCGCTGCCGCAGTTGACGATCACCGGGCGGCGGTGAGAGGTCAGTTCGAACGCCAGTGTGGACGCGTGCCCCGGCCCCACGCCCGCCCCGATGGGCGGTGGCGCGGCATCGACGATCAGCGTGCTGCGCCCGCCCGTAAGCCGCCCGTAGCCCATGGCGCGCCCGTCGCGGGCCAGCAGGCGCGGGCCCGCCAGTGCCAGCGCCTCGTCCAGCCGCGCGGGATTGCCACCGTCGCAGCCGTGGAACCGCGCCAGCGTGGCGTCGCCGTGGCGCAGGGTGCGCAGGACCATGGCGGCGCGCTCGATCGCCTCGGTCAGGGCCAGGTCCACCTGCCGCTCGGCCTCGGCCAGCGCGTCGGCGGCCCAGGTGAGCAGCGACAGCATGGCCAGCAACTCCTCGGGGTTGCGGCTGGCGATGGCCCCGTCGGCGCCGATCTGTGCCCGGCAGGCGCGAATCAGACCGGCCTTGGCGGGGTGCAGATACCCTTCCATGCCTTCGAGCGACAGCGCGGCCAGCAAGAGCCCGGTCAGCGCTTCCATCCGGGGCAGGCCCGGGGGGGCGGCCTCCCACCGGCGGGCAACGAAAGCGGTGTGATGCGCCAGCGTGGCGAACAGCGGCGCCGGACCGCCCGGCGGGTCGCCCGCCAGCAGGAACAGCGCATGGCTGATCATCCGCCGCAGACGCTGCCCGGCCAGCGCCGGGGTCCAGCCCGGCCCTGACCCGCGCCCGTAGCGGGCGATCCAGTCAGCGGTCCAGCCCTGCGCGGTTTCGCGCGCGGCGCGGTCGCCCAGCGCGGCCAGATGCTCCAGCCATTCGAACCCCTGCAGCCCGGCCGCCACCGGCGGGTGTGGCGCGGCGATCTCCCAGGGTGAGGCTCCCGGCGCTTCGATCACATGCCCGGCGATGATGAAGTTGCTCGCCAACAACTGCCGCCCGCGCGCCTGCTGGCCCATCCCGCGCGGAACGGGCTGCGAAATGAAGCCGGTGGCGCTACGGCGCGTGGCCCGCGCCGAGATCCGGGCCGTGATGGCGTTCATCAGGCGGCGACCGCGCGGAGTATCGGCCTCGGGCTGGATCACGGGGCGGGTCCGTTGAAGTGGGTGTCGCGCCAAGCCTAGAGCATGACGCGGGCGGATGGAATCGCCCTTGGCGTCGCTGCGGCATGTGCGGGGCGCGGTGCGGCCCGAATGCCCGCAGCCGCGCCCTTGCGGCGATGCTCATTCCGGGGAACGTGACCCCGGAGGTGCCGCTAGAAGCGCCCTCGGGCTGCGCCCAACATTCGCGTCGCGCGCGCGATGGTGCCGCGATGGTGCGTTGTGGATGGGGTCGGTGCAGGGGTGGGTTACGCCGCCTCAACGCAGGTGCGCGACGTTACCGCTCCACCTTACCGACTCGCAGCCGCGCCATGAAGAACCCGTCCAGTCCGCCGCGCGCGGCCCAATGATCCGGGCGGGTGCGCCAGCCGCCGTTGCCCCGCGCGCGCCAGACGGGATCGGCGCCGTCCAGCGCCGGATATTCCACCCGCACGCCCGTGTGCCGCGTCAGCGCCGCGGCAAGCTGGTCCTCGCCCTCGGCGGGCAGCAGCGAGCAGGTGCAATAGACCACCCGCCCGCCAGGCCGCAGCAGCCCCGCGCCCGGGTCCAGCACCCGGTCGAGCAGCCGCGATTGCAGGGCGATCAGCGCCTCGAGGTCCTCGGGGCCGCGCACATGCGGCATGTCGGGATGGCGCCGGATCGTGCCGCTGGCCGAACAGGGCGCATCGAGCAGCACCGCGTCGAAAGGCGCCTCCGGGCGCCAGTCCAGCGCATCCGCCACCACCACCTGCGCGGTCAGCCCGGTGCGCTGCAGGTTTGCCCGCAGCCGCGTCATGCGCGCCTCGGACACATCGAGCGCCGTCACCGCCGCCCCGGCCGCGGCCAGTTGCAGCGTCTTGCCCCCGGGTGCGGCGCAGAGATCCAGCACCCGCTCGCCCGCCCGCGCGTCCAGCAGCCGCGCCGGCAGGGCGGCGGCGGCGTCCTGCACCCACCAGGCGCCCGCGTCATAGCCCGGCAGCGCGCTGACCGCCCCCGGCGCACCATCCCTCAGGCGCAGGCTGCCGGTGGGCAGCACCTCGGCGCCCAGCGCCTGC
>SKMI01000271.1 GCA_007121115.1 Paracoccaceae bacterium
CGGTGCCGCCGCGCCCAGCGCCGCAACCGCACAGAGCACCCGTGCACGCCGCCGCACCGCCCGAAATGCGAGTCGCATCAACATCTTGACTCATCCCCCGCATCGGCGAAAATCCGCCAATCGATTATGTCTGTCGAGGTCGCCAATGCGCAAGATTGTTTCTGCACTTGTTTCCGCCTGCCTGTTTGCCGCCACCGCATCCGCCGCCCATGCCGACCGTGTGGTGGCACGGGTCAGCATCGGGTCCCAGACCATGCATGTCTATCACCACGGGCGTCTGATCCATGAATGGCCGGTGTCCACCGCGCGGCAGGGCAAGATCACCCCGGCCGGGCAGTGGACCGCGCAGTGGCTTTCGCGCAACCACCGGTCCAGCCGTTACAACAACGCGCCGATGCCGTATTCGATCTTCTACAGCGGGCATTATGCGATCCATGGCACCGACCAGATCGGTCGCCTGGGTCGACCGGCCTCGGCCGGGTGCGTGCGGCTGCATCCTGACAACGCGCGCATCCTGTTCGAGATGGCGCGGACCGAGGGGCTGGAGCACACGCGCGTGATCGTCGTTCACTGAACCACCGCGTAGCGCCCCCCGTGAGTCTTCACGGCAACAGGGGTGCGTCGCGAATATGGTGGGGTCGTTTTCACGCTACCCAATCTGTCGCGGTCTCCCTATAGTTCTGCGGCCATATCCCCGCAGCAGATCAAGGGAGAGGTCATGCGCTGTCCGTTTTGCGGCAACATCGACACCCAGGTGAAGGACTCGCGCCCCGCCGAGGATCATGTCGCCATCCGCCGCCGCCGCTTCTGCCCGGCCTGCGGCGGGCGCTTCACAACCTATGAGCGGGTGCAGTTGCGCGATCTGGTGGTGGTCAAGTCCAACGGGCGGCGCGAGCCGTTCGACCGCGACAAGCTGGAACGCTCGATCCGGATCGCCATGCAGAAGCGCCCGATCGAGCCGGAGCGGATCGACCAGATGATCTCGGGGATCGTGCGGCGCCTGGAGTCGCTGGGCGATACGGATGTGCCGTCCAAGACCATCGGCGAGATCGTGATGGAAGCGCTGGCCCGGATCGACACCGTGGCCTATGTGCGCTTTGCCAGCGTTTACAAGAACTTCCAGGCGGCGGACGATTTCGACAAGTTCGTGTCCGAGCTGCGCCCGCTGCCGCGCGACGAGGCATGAACGGGGTCAGGGGGCGCTGCCCCCGTCGCCCTGCGGGCGACTCCCCCGGGGTATTTGAAGCAAGATGAAGCAGGGGGCGGGTTCGGCGACGGATGCACGGTTCATGCGACTGGCGATTGCGCTTGGGCGGCGCGGGCTGGGGCGGGTCTGGCCGAATCCGGCGGTGGGCTGCGTGGTGGTGCGCGACGGGCGGATCGTGGGCCGGGGCTGGACAGCGCCGGGCGGGCGGCCCCATGCCGAGACACAGGCGCTGGCGCAGGCGGGAGCGGCGGCACGAGGGGCCACCGTCTATGTCAGCCTGGAGCCCTGCGCGCACCATGGCCGCACGCCGCCCTGCGCGCAGGCGCTGATCGCGGCAGGTGTAGCGCGGGTGGTCACCGCGCTGACCGACCCTGACCCGCGCGTGGACGGGGGCGGGCACGCCTTGCTGCGCGCGGCGGGGGTCGATGTGATCGAGGGCGTGGAGGCGGCGGCGGCGCGGGCGGCGAACGCGGGTTTCCTGTCGCGGGTGACGCGCGGGCGGCCCTGGCTGACGCTGAAGCTGGCGCTCACGCTGGACGGCCGCATCGCCACGGCCAGCGGTGAAAGCCGCTGGATCACCGGACCTGCGGCGCGGCGCGCGGTCCATGCCATGCGCGCAACGCATGACGCGGTGCTTGTTGGCGCCGGGACCGCCCGCGCCGACGATCCCGATCTGCGCGTGCGCGATCTTGGGATCACCTGGAGCGGGGTGCGTCTGGTGGCTGATTCGCGCCTGCGGGTGCCGACGGACTCGCGGCTGGGGTTGAGCGCGCGGAACGCGCCGGTCTGGATGCTGCACGGCGACGCCGCCGGGGCCGAGCCCCGCGCCGCCTGGGTCGGCACCGGGGCCGAGGTCATCGCTGTGCCGGAGGCCGCGGGCGGCGGGCTGGACCCGGCGGCGATGCTGGCCACGCTGGGCGAGAAGGGCCTGACCCGGGTGCTGTGCGAGGGGGGCGGCGCGCTTGGCGGCAGCCTGCTGCACGCCGGGCTGGTGGATGAGATCGCGGTCTTTTCCGCCGGCAAGCTGATCGGGGCCGAAGGGCGACCCGGTCTGGGGCCGCTTGGCCTGGACGCGCTGGCCGAGGCGCCGCGCTTCCACCTGACCGAAACCCGACCGCTGGGCGAAGACCTGCTGCACATCTGGCAGCGCGCGCCCTGAGGCGCTCAGACACGCCCGGCCAGCCATTCCCCGATCATGTGCCGCGCGATGGACCCGGGCCGCGCCGCCCGCACTGTCGGGTGGCGCCCGGCAAAGGCCTCCAGCATCTCCTGGCGGCTGATCCAGAGCGCGTCATCGAGTTCATCATCCAGCGTGATGTCCTCCGTCCGCCCCATCCCCACGCAACCGATCATCAGCGAGGAGGGAAACGGCCAGGGCTGCGATGTCAGGTAGCGCACCGCGCCCACGGTGATCCCCGTTTCCTCGGCCACCTCGCGTCGCACGGCGTCCTCTACCGTCTCGCCCGGCTCTATGAAGCCCGCGAGTGCGGAATACATCCCCTCGGGCCAGCCTGGTGACCGGCCGAGAAGCGCGCGGTTGCCGCGCAGCACCAGCATGATCACCACCGGATCGGTGCGTGGGAAATGCGTGGCCCCGCAGGCCGGGCACTGGCGCTGCCAGCCGCCCATGCTGGGCTCCGATGCCGCACCGCAAGCGGCGCAGAACCCGTGCGTGCGGTGCCAGTTGAACACCGCGCGCGCGGTAGCGGCCAAAGCGGCCTCGGCTGGCGGCAAGGCCGTCATCACGCTGCGCAGATCGCGGAAAACGGTGTCATCGGGCATTCCGGGGAAATGCTGGGCGCTGGTGTCATGAAACATCGCCAGCGCCGCGCGGTCAAGCGCCGGCGGCTCCCAGGACGAGACATCGGCGGCAAACCGGGGCGCGGCCTCGTCGCCCAGAAACAGGAGCGGTTTCGGTGCATGGCGAAGCACCGGTGCATCGGCGGCGACCCAGCCCAGCCCGGACGCCCTCGCAATCAGTGGCTTGCCGCGCCAGACCGGCAGCACCCGCGCCGCGGGTCGGGCCAGCAGTGCCGCCAGCGCGGCGGCATCCGCGCGAAGATGCGCCGCGCGCGCCGGGCCGGGTCCGGCGAAAGCAAGGGCCGCGCTGTCCATCCTCTGCCTTCCTGTCTGCAAGAACTTTGGGCAACCGGGCAACTGGCGCGCGGCCCCCTGTGCCGCAAACGACACAACCTTAACGCGATTCTTGCCGGTGTGACGCCCCGCTTCGGTGTTGGAATTGCCATCACGGGTGGGCGATGACAAGCTTCCTTTTCCCGAGGCGCAGAAGAAAAGGCCGATGGCAACAGGCCATCGGATCATCCGCAGCACGATGACACGAGGCGAGGCATCGCAGCAGCCGCTTTCCCTGTCCACGGTCGGAGCCGCCGCCGGAACCGCGCAGTTGCGGATCATGGAGACGACGGACCTTCATGTGCATCTTGCGCCCTATGACTATTATGCGGATCGCCCGGCACCGCATCTGGGGCTGGTCCGGCTGTCGGAACTGATCGACCGGGCCCGGGCCGAAGTGTCGAACACCGTGCTGTTCGACAATGGCGATTTCCTGCAGGGCACGCCCATGGGCGATTACATTGCCTATGATCGCGGCCTGCGCGCGGGCGAGGCGCATCCGGTCATCGCCGCCATGAACGCGCTGAAATTCGACGCGATCACGCTGGGCAACCATGAATTCAACTATGGGTTGGACTTCCTGCTGCGCGCGATCGAACGCAGCGATTGCCCGGTGGTCACCACCAACCTGCTGCGCGCCAAGGCAGCGCAGCCACGGCGCGACCAGTCGCTGACCCGGCCCTATGCGCTGCTGGACCGGGTTATCCATGACGCGCTTGGCCACCCGTATCCGATCCGGATTGGCGTCATCGGCGTTGCCCCGCCGCAGGTCACGCGATGGGAGCGTCAGGCGCTTGAAGGGCGGGTCTGGTCGCGCGGAATCGTCGAGGCGGCGCGCGCGTGGCTGCCCGAACTCCGCGAGGCCGGCGTCGATATCGTGGTAGCGCTGGCGCATACCGGCCTGGGGCATCCGGGCGCCGGGGAAGATGCCGAAAACGCGGCGATCGCACTGGCGCAGCTTGACGGGATCGACGCGCTGCTCGTCGGGCACAGCCACATGGTCTTTCCCGGCCCCGGCATCGCGGCCAGTGCAGCGGTCGACCCGCATGCCGGAACGATATGCGGCAAGCCCGCGGTGATGGCCGGGTTCTGGGGGTCGCACCTCGGCGTGATCGACTTGTTGCTCCAGCGCGATGGGGGGAGCTGGCGGGTGCTGGGTAGCCGCGCCGAAGCGCGACCGCTGGCGCAGCTTGAGCCGGGAGAGCGCGCGTGGCGCGCACGATACGATGGCGCCCGCCCTGGCGCCGTCACCGCGCCTGCACCGCGCGCCCCTGCCGTCCGCCGCACGGTCAGACCCCTGCATGACGAAACGCTGACCGCGCTGCGCAAGCCGCTGGGAGCCACGCAAATCCCGTTGCACAGCTTTTTTGCGATGCTCGGCCGGTCCAGCGCTGTCGCACTGGTGGCCGAGGCCCAGCAGCGCCGCATCCGGGAGCGGCTGGCCGGGACCCCGCTTGCCGATCTGCCCGTGATCTCGGCGGTGGCGCCGTTCAAGGCGGGCGGGCATAGCGGGCCGGGTCATTACACCGACATCCCCCCCGGACCCCTGGCGCTGCGGCATGTCTCGGACCTCTACGCGTTTCCCAACGCCCTGGCCGCGCTTTGCCTGACCGGGGCCGAGGTGCGGCTGTGGCTGGAGCGTAGCGCCTCGGCCTTCAACCGCCTGGCGCCATGGCAGAAACAGGGCGCGTTGCTGAACCCGCTCTCGGCGCCCTACGCCTTCGAAACCCTGTTCGGGCTGGACTATTGCTTCGATCTGTCATGCCCGCCGCGGTTCGACCTGCGCACCGGGACCGCGTTTACGAAGAATGCGCGCGTGCGCTCGGTGACACTGCGCGGCGCACCGCTGGCCGATGATGACCGGGTGCTGGTCTGCACCAACACGTTCCGCGCCAATGGCGCCGGAGGGTTCGCCGGGACCGGGCCGGACCGGATCGTGCATTGCGAAGGCGAAACAATGCTCGAACTGCTGCGCCGCCACCTGGCCGCGCGCGGATCGGTCAAGCGGGTGATGCCCTCGCCGCTGCACCTTGCGCCGATCCCCGGCGGGCGCGCGGTTCTGAGCACCGGGCCGGGCGCGGCGGCGCATCTGGACGATGTCCGCGATCTTGCCCCGCAGGTGCAGCCGGAAGCCCGCAACGGATTTCTGGAGCTCACGCTCGATTTCACCGCGCCCCGGTCGGACAGCAGGGCGCCGACGCAAGGCGGCTGATCCGGCTCTGGGCACGATGGATGGACGCGCCCTTCGACGGACGGCACCCCCGCCGCGCGCCGCGGCGCGCGGCCCGGCCCAACGGGAGCGTCGGCATCTTCGATGCCGGTAGCGACGGGCGGGAGCCTACCTTGAACCACAATCGCTACGCCCGATCAGGAAGTGGAAACGGGCGGCGCCAGCGCATGTGCTCCACCTACCCCATTGTGCAACGGTGTGTCCCCGGCGCGATCCGCGGCGGCCACCGGAGTGACAGCTCCGGACCGTTCGACCCGGCCCGATACCGACGGCGCAATGGCCTCAGCGATTCATGGCCACGGGCCTCTCGTCTGGCCTTTCGTCCGGCCTGGGTTCCGGCCTGAGTTCCGTCCTGTCTTCCGGCCTGCCTTCCGGCCCGCCCTCCCGCGACCGGATTGCGGCGCCGTCGCTCACCTGCGCCGCCCGCGCCGGGGCGGGGTCGGTGCCGTCGCGCGGGTCCATGGTCAGCCGCAGCGCCCGCATCCCCCCTGTCTGGCCCAGCCGCGCGGTGGCGACCTGCGCGCCCTGCCCCGCCTGGCTCTGCCCCGCCGCACTCTGCCCCGCCTCGCTCCGAACCGTCTCGCTCCGCACCGCCTCGACCTGCACCGCCTCCAGCACCGAAAGCGGCAGTTCCAACACCATCCCCGGCTTCAGGTCCAGCGCCACGCAAAGCGGCATCCGCACCCGCGAAAGCACCGCATCAAGCGTGACGGGACAGCCCGAGACCGTGCCGCGCAGCCGCGCGCCCCAGTCCGGCCCCGCATCGGTTTGCACGCCCAGCGGTCGCCCCACGGGGTCGTTGCTCTTGCCTGCCCCGACCGCGGGCGCCGCGGGCAGCGGCATCGCCATCATCCAGCGCCCGGTGCTGGCGCCTTCGCTCAGCGACAGAGGGGCTTCGAGCATCGCATACTCCCCCTCGCCCAGGATCAGCGCCAGGGGCCGCGGATCATCGAGGAA
>SKMI01000264.1 GCA_007121115.1 Paracoccaceae bacterium
CCTCGGGGTCGTCCGGGGCCTCGGCCCGGCGCAGGCCGCGCGCCTCGGGTCGGGCGCGCAGCCGGTCGAGGGCGGCGTTGCGCGCGATGGCGATCAGCCAGCCCATGGCCTGCCCGCGCGCGGGGTCAAAACTGCCCGCGCGGTTCCAGACCTTGATATAGACATCCTGCAACACATCCTCGGCCTCGTCCCTGCTGCCAAGGATACGGATCAGCACGCCGGTGAGTTTCGGCACGCTTTGCGCATAAAGCGCGCGAAACGCCGCCCGGTCGGCGCGCGCCACCTTTAGCAGAAGATCGGAAAGCGTGGGTTCGGACACGGGCGCGCGGTTTCCCTTCGGATCGCGGCAGCTTCGGCAATGGGCGGGGAGCTGTCAACCGCGCCGAAAACCGTTGCCGGGGGCGGGCGGGGCATGTAAGTCACGCCGTGCCAGCGGTGGCGATGGCGTCGCCACCTTGGGGCCTTCACGCTCCCCTGGTCCACCGTCCTGAACGCCGGGATCCTTGTCGGGGTCGGCGCCACGCGATGGGTCGGACCCCGGATCGGAGGTTCGCGATGACACAAGACACCCGCCCGCAATTCCACCCGTTCCACAATGGCGAAAAGGCCCCGCTGCCCTTTGCGCCCGCCGAATATGACGCGCGCCTGTCGGGCCTGCGCGCGATCATGGCGGACGAGGGCATCGACGCCTGCGTGCTGACCTCCATGCACAACATCGCCTATTACAGCGGGTTCCTGTATTGCGCCTTTGGTCGTCCCTACGGGCTGGTGGTCACGCCCACCGAATGCGTGACCATCGCCGCCATGATCGACGGCGGCCAACCCTGGCGGCGCAGCCATGGCGATGCGTTGACCTATACCGACTGGACGCGCGACAACTTCTGGCGCGCGGTGGCGCACGTGGCCGGAACGGGCCGCGCGCTGGGGATCGAAGGCGACCACCTGACCCGCAGCGCCGAGGCCGCGCTGCGCGCCCACCTGACCCCCCGCGCGCTGGTCGAAATCCACGCCCAGACGGCGGCGCAGCGGATGCGCAAGTCGCCTGCGGAAATCGCCCTGATCCGGGCGGGCGCGCAGGTGGCGGACATCGGCGGTGAAGCGATCAGGGACACCATCGCCATCGGCACGCGCGAGATCGACGTGGCCATGGCCGGGCGCGATGCGATGGAACTGGAAATCGCGCGCCGCTTTCCGGACGCCGAATACCGCGACACCTGGGTCTGGTTCCAGTCCGGGCCGAACACCGACGGCGCGCACAATCCGGTCACGGCGCGCGTGATCGAGGCGGGCGATATCCTGAGCCTCAACACCTTCCCCATGATTTCGGGCTATTACACCGCGCTGGAGCGGACGCTGTTTGCGGGCCATGTGGACCCCGCCAGCCTGGCGCTGTGGGAGGCGAACGTGGCCGCCCACGAACTGGGCCTCTCGCTGATCCGCCCCGGCGCCACCTGCGCGGGCATCACCGCGCGGATCAACAAGTTCCTGGCCGAGCGCGACCTGCTGCAGTATCGCAGCTTCGGCTACGGCCACAGCTTCGGCATCCTGTCGCATTACTACGGGCGCGAGGCCGGGCTGGAGCTGCGCGAGGATATCGACACGGTGCTGGAACCGGGCATGGTGATCTCGATGGAGCCGATGCTGACCGTCCCCGAAGGCCAGCCCGGCGCCGGGGGCTACCGCGAGCATGACATCCTGATCGTGACTGAAACAGGGGCGGAGAACATCACCGGCTTCCCTTACGGCCCCGACCATAACGTGATTGGATCAGCGGTCTGATCCGGTGCAAGGCCCCGCCCGGCGCTGCATCGTACGGTTATGGGCGGGGCGGATCAGGCTGTGATCTGGACCATGAGGCGTGGCGGTCGCTGTCGCTTCGGGTGCCGGGCGCAGAAGCGCGTGAACGACTCGCCGATCCCGGCCACGACACCCATGGTGTTCAACCCCACCGGCTCCAGCGTCTCGATAATCGCGCGCGTCAGGCTCCAATCGTCCATATGGCCCACGTTGGACCAGTCGAGGTTGTTCCCCGTGCGTGATCCGCGCCCCGAAACGAACAGCAGTGGTGCGGGCGTCTCCCCCAGCATTGCATGCACCCCGTTTCGGAACGCGTGGCGCGTTCCGATCTGTCCGGCCATCTCCGGAATGCTGCTCGGGGCAGTGGCGGAGCGAACCGCTTGTCCGGCGACACGGCGCGGTGGTCCGGCATTGATGATTTCGAGCGCGGCGCCGGCCGCCAGGACTTCGTCGAAAGGCAAAGCCTGGCGGGTGAACCTGAAGCCGTCCGACCCGACCGCGTGTATGCTGGTCCCCATGAGAATTCCCCCCTCATGCAGCATTGCCGCGCCGAAATTGGCGACGGCAATACCATAACCAAGAATGATGCAATTTTAGGTTGCAATCAAGTTCTTTGCGCCCGGGGCAAGACGGGCGGGCGACCGACAGGCCAAAAGCGCTCAGAACACCGCGTGATCGCCGCGGTCGTCGGCCACCTCGCCGCGCAGCAGGGCGGCGTAATGATCGCGCAGCGTGTCCGCGCCGGTCTCGGGCGTGGCCGCGGCGTCGTAGCGTCGGCGTGCGGCATCCCAGACGAGCATCGACTCGGTCGCGTAATAGCGCCCGATCCGCGCGAATTCGGCTTTGCCGCGCAGGGAAGGCGCCACCCGGCCCAGCCCGCCCAGCACGCCGATGATCGCGCTCATCATTGCCACCGGCACGCGGCGGATGCGCGCAGGCGTGCCGGTCAGATCCGACAGCATTGCCGCCTGATCCAGCGGCGTGATCGCCGGGCCGGGGCCGCCGATGGGCAGGATGCGCCCGCGGCGCCCTTCATCGCCGACGCAATCGGCCAGATAAGCCCCCAGATCGCGGTCGCTGATCGGCTTGCACGCCGTCAGCCGCCCGTCGCCGAAGACCAGAAACGGCTTGCCCGCCGCCACCCGCGCCACCTGGCCCGAGAGCGACTTGAAGAACGCCGTGGGCCGCACGATGGTCCAGTCGATCCCGGACTCCATCAGAGCCGCCTCGAAGGCCAGTTTCGCGCGCTGGAATTCCAGCAGCGGCTTCTGTACGCAGATCGCCGAGAGCAGCACCATATGCGTCACTCCCGCCGCCCTTGCCGCCGCCAATGCGTTCACATGGGCGCCATGATCCACCGCCCAGGCATCCCCCGGCGCCCCGGTGCGCGAGGCCATGCACGAGACCAGCGTCTCGGCCCGCAGATCGCCGAACCCCTTTCGCGCCATCGCATCGGCATCGGTCAAGTCCACCGCTACACGCCCCGCCCCTTCGGGCAGCGTGGCCTCGGAGCCCGGACGCAGGACGCAGGTTACCTGATGCCCGCGTGCCAGAAGTGCGGCCAGTGTCGCCCGGCCGATGGTGCCGGTGGCGCCCAGCAGCAGCACGCGGCTTGGCGTGCTCACCCCCTCAGCCCCCGACCTTGTCGTGCGGATCGAAGCCCGCCTTCACCACCTCGACCGTGCGGCAATCGTCGCAAAGCGTCAGCAGGCGGCGGCGCTCCGCGCCTTCGGGGCCAGTGAACATCCAGTGCCCGTCCAGCCGCTCCAGCACCCGCTCGATGCTTGACCGCGTGCCGAACAGCTTGCCGCAGCCGGTGCAGGCGAAGGGCTCTTCCTCCTTCAGCACCTGCCGAGGCGCATCCCAGGCGGCGAAATCCATCTGCGGAACCAGCGTGATCGCATCCTCGGGGCAGGTGTTGGCGCACAGCCCGCATTGCACGCACGCACTTTCGGTGAAGCGCAGCATCGGCAGGTCCGGGTTGTCCGACAGCGCGCCCGTGGGGCAGACGCCGACGCAGGCGAGGCACAGGGTGCAGGCCTCAACGTTCAGGTCCACCTTGCCGAAGGGCGCGCCGGCGGGCAGGGCGATCCGGTCGGCCGGTTGCGGCGCGGTGCGGTTCATCTCGGTCACAGCGAGCTTCAGCAGCCCGCGCTTGTCGGTGGGCGGCAGGAAGCTGGCGCGAGCGTCGCGCGCGGGCGGTGCGGGGTGCCAGAGCGCGGTCTCCAGCGCGTCCGGGTCGTCGGTCTGGATCAGCGCGCAGGCGTCCTTGTCGAACCCCATCTCGGCGCAGACCACGCCCATAAGCGCCAGCGACGCGTCCATCCCGTCCAGGGCCTCGCGCGGGCGGGCGCGGGTCAGCACCCGCACCTCGCCCGCGCCATAGGCCAGCGCACTGGCCATCGCCTCCGGGCCAAGCTGCGTGGGCTCGTTCACCGCCAGCGGGATCACATGCGCGGGCAGGCCGCGCCCGAAGCGGGCAAGTGCGTCGATCAGCGGCGCGCCGTGGGCCTCGTCATGAAACAGGATCACCGGCGCGGCCTTGCCCCCGGCGCCAAACCATGCTCGCAGCCCCGCGCGCAACTGCGCCGCCACGGTGTCGACCGCCGGAAGCGCGTAGGATGCCGCCCCCGTGGGGCAGGCGGCAGCGCATTGCCCGCAGCCCGCGCAGATCGCCGGGTCGATCTCCACATGATCGCCCGCAGGCGTGATCGCGCCGGTGGGGCAGAGGTCGAGGCACCGCGTGCAGCCGGTGGTGCGGTTGCGCGAATGCGCGCAGATATCGGCGGTGTAGTCGATGTATTTCGGCTTGTCGAAAGTGCCGACCATGCCTGCGGCCTGCGTGATCAGCCGCGCCACCGCCACCGGGTCGCGCGGGTCGGCGCGCAGGTATCCGGGGCGGGTTTCGTGAAACAGCGCCTGCCCCCCGGTCAAGTCGATCACCAGATCGCAGCGCGACACCGCGCCATCCCGCGCCGCTTCGAATTCCAGCGATGCGCGAGACGAAGGCGCGGGCGCGGCGTAGGCGTCCACCGTGATCTCGAAATCCCCCAGATGCCCGTTGCCCTTGCGCGCGACGCCCTGCAGCACCGGGAAGGTCGTCTGCCGCGGCGGGATCACATCGGCGCCCGGGGTCAGCAGCACGGTGATGTCCAGGCTTTCGGCCAGCGTCTGCGCGGCCTCCACCGCCACGCCGTCGCGCCCCAGCACCAGCGCCACGCCCTCGCTTTCCAGCGTCACCACCTCGAACGGGGCGGGGTCCACCGCGCCCATGGCCAGGAGCGCGGCCATCTTCGGCCCGGCGCGCTTCGCTTCCGCCGACCAGCCGGCGGTTTCGCGGATGTTGGTGAAGCGCAACCCGCCGCCGAAGCCCTCGGCCTCGGCCACTTCGGAAAACACCGGCGCTTCCTGCGTGCAGGCCACGGTGACCTCGGCGAATTCGCCCAGTGCGGCGCGGAAATGGTCCAGTTGCGCGCGGCAAAGCTGGCTGGCGGGGCGACCATCGACCCCCATCGCCGCGCCGTCGAGCGGCATGGTGTCTTCGCAGGTGCAGATCAGGGTGGTGCGGTGCGGCTGCGCCATCGGGCTTTTCTCGCTGCTGGATGTGCATTATCTCAGCCCCATATAGACCCGCGGCGCGCCGATGGACAGGCACCCCGGGCCGGGAGGACTGATGGACACCGACACGCAGCCGCGCATTCACCTGCCGCCACCCTACACGCTCCACCGCAGCACCGAGGCCGATGTGCTGGCCCATGCCGCACGGCTGGCACCCGAGGAAGGCGCGGGCGCGCTGGTGCTGCGGCAGGCACCGGGGCGGCTGGATGTCGCGGTGGTGCTGGAGCCGGAGAGCGCGCTGAAGGACGCGCAGATGGCGTTTCTGCTGGGCATGGTGGCCATGGCGGACGCGCTGGCCGCGCATTGCCCGCCCGAACGCGCCGTGCGGCTGGTCTGGCCCGATGAGATTCGCTTCGACAAGGCGCGGCTGGGCGGCGGACGCTTCGCCGTCGCGCCGGGGGCAGGGCCCGACGATGTGCCCGACTGGATGGTGTTCGCAGTCGAATTGCTGGCCGACCGGCCAGAGCTGGACGAGCCGGGGCGCTTCCCGGACTCCACCTCGCTGGCCGAGGAGGCGTTCGACCCGCCCGAGGATATCGTCAGCACCTTCGCCAGCTACCTGATGCTCTATTTCGACCGCTGGGCGCATGAGGGGCTGGAGGCTGTCACCAACCGCTACCTCATGCGCATCGACCCGCCGCTGCTGCGCGGGGTGCGGCGGATCGAGGGCGACCGGCTGGTGGAGATCTCGCCCTCCAGCGGTGGCCGCAAGTCGCCCGCGCTGATGGAGGCGCTGGGCGCGACCGGCTGGCGTGATGACACGGGGCCGCGGCTGTGACCCGGCTTCCGCGCACGATACGGCTCGATGCCTCGGACAGCGTGGTCTTTGCGCGCTCCGCCGAACCGGGCGAATGGGCGGTGCCGGGGACCTTCCTGTTCTGGGGCCGCGAAGAAGGAAGCCTGGGCCGGAAAGAGGCCATCGCCTTCCGCTCGGGGTTCCTGGGCGTCCAGAGCTTCGGGCATTCCACGCTGGTCACGATCCAGCCGGCCACGCCGGAGGAACGCGCGCAGGCGGTGGAGGCCTTGGCCGCGGGGCTGGTTACGCATCTGGGCGCGCCTTCGCTCGACGCCGCCCGCCCGGCGGCCGAGGAGGAAATCGCTCTGGC
>SKMI01000152.1 GCA_007121115.1 Paracoccaceae bacterium
GACGACAAGGGCATCATCTGGCCCGAAGGCGTGACGCCGTTTCACGCCGGGATCGTGAACCTGAAACAGGGCGACGGGGCGGCCGATGCGGCGTGCGAAAGCCTGTATTCCGCACTACGCGCGAAGGGCCTGGAGCCGCTTTACGATGACCGCGCCGAACGTGCGGGGGCCAAATTCGCCAGCATGGACCTGATCGGCCTGCCGTGGCGAATCACGGTGGGGCCGCGCGGGCTGGCCAAGGGCGTGGTGGAGTTGACCAGCCGCCGGACGGGCGAGAGCGAGGAGGTTTCGCCCGAGGCGGCGGTTGCGCGACTGTCCGAAATCTATGCCCCGCACCGCTGACGACGCATGGGCCGGTTTTCGGCGCTTTGCCTCTTGCACGGCACAGACAAGGCCGCTATCACCCGCGCGGTCGGGGCGATTAGCTCAGTGGTAGAGCGCTTCGTTCACATCGAAGATGTCGGCAGTTCGAATCTGTCATCGCCCACCATTATTTCAACCTTGTGCCTGGCAGCCCGTAAAGCGCGGGCACGGTCCGCACCGGTGGCGGTCGGAAGCCGGGTCTTGGCCCGCGCGATCCGGTCCAGATCAACGGACATGGCGCGGCGGTTGGCCGGGTGGTCGACCTCGGCCCCCGCGGCGTCAAGGAATGTCGCCAGCACATCCCCCACCGCCCCCGCCGCGCGCAATTCCGTTTGCTCGGACTCGGTCAGCAGTCGCAGCGCCACCGAGCCCTCCGCGCCTTTGGTTGCCCCCACGCTGAGCACGGCGATATCCAGCGCGGCCGCGCGTTCGAACAGCGCATCCAGGCCGCACTCGGCGATCAGCGCGCTGGCCATGCGCCAGGCGAATTCCGCAGGGTCAGGGAGCGCCGGGCGCACCTGACCGCCCAGGAGCGAGATCACCTCGACCCCGTCGCGTCTAGGCGGCTGGAACGCCTCCAGCGCGGCCATCAGCGTGCGCCCCCAGCCGACGCCCACGCGCATGTCATGCTCGATCCGCGTGGACAGCCAGCGCCCGAGTGCGAGGCCCGCGGCACGGGTGCTCCCCTCGGGGCCGCCGGGGACGACGATCACCTCGTCCACGCTCAGCGCGCGTTCGATCTCCAGCGCGAGGGCAAGGCATTCGTCCGCGGGCTCATCGAGCCAGATGCGCACCTCACCCCGGCTGCGGGCTGTGTCCAGCAGCTTGTTGACCGTCGCCCGGCTGAGGCGCAGGCGGGTTGCGATCCCGGCCTGTGTCAGCCCGTGGGCGTAATAGAGCCACGCGGCGCGCAGGCGGGTGTTGCGGCTTTCGCTCATGTCGAAAGCTGCGCGGTCAGTGCGGCGTTGACCTTCGCGGGGGCTTCCAGTTGCGGCAGATGCCCGGCGCGGGGGATGACCGTTTCGGGGAACGGGCCGGGGGCGGCGGGAATGATCCGGTCCTCGGCCCCGCGCAGCACCTGCACGGGCAGGCCGTCAAGGCGCGGCAGCAGCGAGGCGAGCGCCGCATCACACCCGGCGATACGCCTGCGACCGTGCGCAGCGCGTCCCGCGCGCCGGGCACGATCCAGTTCGGCGCGCCCAGCACGCGCGGCGGGGCCTTGAGCGCCCCGTGCGCGAAGCTCCCGCGCTCGCTGGCCTCGGTCATCACCAGCAGCCGTCCGGTGCGTTCCACCGAAGCGATCACCGGCGCGTAGTCGAAGGGGACCAGCGTGCCGGCGTCGATCACCTCGACCTCGATCCCCTTTCGGCCAGCTCCCCGGCCGCCGTCATGGCGGGGTAGAGTGAGGGGCCGATGGTCAGGAATGTGGCGTCGCGGCCCGGGCGCTTGACCTCCGGCACGCCGAAGGGCAGCGCAAAACCGCCCGCGGGCACGCCGTCGGGGTGGAACAATTCGCCGGTGTCATAGAGCCGCTGGCTTTCCAGCACCATCACCGGTTCGTTACTGGCCATCGCCGTGGTCATCATCCCCTTGGCGTCGCGTGGGGTGGCGGGGTAGATCACCTTCAGCCCCGGCACATGCGCCAGCATCGCCGACCAGTCCTGGCTGTGCTGCGCGTCGTATTTCGACCCGATGGAGAGCCGCAGCACCACCGGCAGGTGCAATTCGCCCGCCGACATGGCCTGCCATTTGGACATCTGGTTGAAGATCTCGTCGCCCGCGCGGCCCACGAAATCGCCATACATCAGTTCCACCAGCGCGCGCCCGCCCGACATGGCATAGCCCACGGCAGTGGCGACAATCGCGGCCTCGGAAATCGGCGCATTGAACAGCCGGTCGCGGGCGAAGACATCGGCCAGCAGACTAAAGAGCAGCGCGGTTTCGGCGGTGGCGCTGGCATCCCTGCCGTGGGCGCTGCGGCAGCCCACGTCCAGCAGCGCGCCGTCGCGGAAGCTTTCGAACCGGCGGGTGACGTCGTCGGCGGGCAGGACGTGGATCGCGGCCAGCCCCTTGGCCAGAAACTCACCATGGCTGCGGTGGCTGCCGAAGATGCGGTCATCGGCGGCCAGCGCCTGCGCCGCGCCCACCGCCGCAGCCTCCTGCCCGATGGACAGGTGCGCGGGGCCCTTGTAGGCGTGGGCCATCCCTTCATGGCTGCCGGATGATTTGAAGGCGGCGAGCATTTCCTCGAACCGGCGGATCACCAGCATGTGGCGCAGCATGGCGCGCAGGCGGTCGGCGCCAAGGCGCGTGACCTCGTCGCCGATGGGGTTGGCGTAGGCGTGCACGGGGATTTCGGGAAAGCTGAGCGTGCCGCGCGCCATGCGGCTGGCGGGGTCGATGGGCAGTTCGCGTGGCAGGGTCGGCGCTCCTGTGGCTGGATGGCGCGCTATTTACATTTGTCGATCTGCTTAGTGAATAATCAGAGCATACTCTGCACCCGCGCCGCTCTCATCCTTCAGGAACAGGCTGTTGCTGGGGGCAAAGCGCGCATGCACGGGCAACATCGCCCCGCCGCGCTGGCGGGCATCGCGACCCACGGTGCCGGGGCGGACCTCGGGCAGTATCAGCCCGTCATGGTTGTAGCGGCGCAGTTCCGCGCGCACCCCTTCCACCAGCCGGTCAATCAGGGCGCAATGCATCACCCCGTCGATCACCGCCGCCTCCACATCCACAATCGAAATCCCTGCCGTGATGGCACGGGCCATGACGCGCGCGGCCTCGTCCACCGAGGCCGTGACCTGTGCCTGTTCGGGGCCGTCGGCGGGCAGGGTGCCGTCGATGGCAGCCTGATAGGTCGCACCATCGCCGCCAAGTGCCGCGCGCAGCGTGTAGAGCGAGGCGGCCTCGATCAGTTGCGGCGGCACGCCCCTGGTGCGTTGTTGCAGGGGCATCGAGCCCAGCGCCCGGCGTTGCCGTGGGCGCCCACATGGATCTGCCCATCCAGCACCAGCCCGCCGCCGATGAAGGTTGCGATGTAGAGATACAGCACCGAACGGTGCTGCCGCGCGATGCCCAGCACCATCTCGGCCAGGCAGGCGGAAGAGGCATCGTTGAGGAGCCACGTTGGCAGCCCCGTTTCGGCCGCGACGCGGGCGCGGATGTCGACGCCGCGCCAGTTTGCCAACTCCCCCGGCGGCGTTCCGATCACCGTCTCCCAGCCGTGCAGGTCCCCCGGCCCGGCGACGCCGATCCCAGCCAGCCGCACGCGCTGGCCCGCGCCCAGTGAATCGACCAGATACTGCACCGAGGTCTTGATCTGGTCGAACACCTGTTCGCGGTCGGGCCAGGGGTAGGAAAAGGTCGTGCGGTTGATCACCGTGGCGGTGAAATCGGTCATGATCGTTTCCAGCGCGCGCCGACCGATGATCACACCGATGGAATAGGCGCCCTGGGATGCAAGCCAGGCGCAGGAAGGCGTGGAAACGCTGCTCAACGCGCGCTCGGACGTGGCGATGATCGTCCATGCCCGGGACGGGGCGACCATTGCGTCCAAGGCGGCGATGGAGAACCTCGGCCTCTCGGCGGGCGACATCAAGCTGGTGGGCTTTGACGGCGCAAGTGACGCCATCGAGGCGATGGAAGACGGTGGGTCCATGCCAACACCGCGCAGATGCTCTATGGCATGGGCTTTGACGGCATCACCATCGCCGCCCGCGCCGCGCGGGGATGCCTGCCTTCATCGTGACGCTGGCGGGGCTCTCGATCTGGCGCGGCGCGGGGCATCTGAGCACCGGCGCGCAGGCCACCCCGCGCCTGCCGGACCTGTTCGACTGGTTCGGCCGCGCCAACCCGCTTTCGGGCATCCGCCAGCGGTTTCAGGAGGGTGCGCTGCCCGATTTCCTGATGCCGCTGTGCGAGATGATCGACAGCCTGTGGATGGAGTATCTGCGCACCATCCAGATGAGCACCATCCTCTTCATCCTGTATTTCGTCGCCATGATCGCGCTGGTCGCGCATACCCGCTTCGGCCTATACGTCTATGCCGTGGGTTCGAACGAGGCCGGGGCGCGGCAGGCGGGGATCAACACGCGGTTCTACAAGCTCCTGACCTATGTGATCTGCTCCATGTCCGCCGCCTTGGGGGCGCTGATGTTCCTGGGCCGCGCACCCTATGCGCGCTCGGATTACGGGATGATGTGGGAACTGGACGCCATCGCCGCGGTGGTGATCGGCGGCACCTCGCTCTTCAGCGGGCGGGGCACGCTGATCGGCAACGGGCTGACGCTGGCGCAGCTTGATACCTTCTGGCAGATGGTGGTGCTGGGGCTGATCATCCTCATTGCCGTGGGGATCGACATCGTGCGCCAGTCCGGCAATGTGGAATCGGTGCGCCGCCTGCTGGCCTCGGTCGCGGCGGTGATGGCGTTCTTCACCTTCCTGACCCCGGGCTCGGCATTGATGGGCGCCTGGGTGCGGCTGCATGAAAACAACGTGGTGGTAGCGCTGCGCGCGGCGGGCGAGCGGCTTTCGGGCGGGCATCAGAACCGCCAGATGTCGCCCGACGAGGTGGCGGCTGCCGAGGCGACCATCGCCACGAACCTGTGGCCCGCGCTGGTGTTCCTGGGCCTGACGGTGCTATCGCTCCTGCTGATCCGCCGCGCGGGGGCGCTGTGGTCGGTGGGATTGGCGGGGCTGTATGCGGCGATGGTGGTGCCGCTGATCTCCATGGGTTATGCGACCGCGCCGCTGCTGATCCTCGGCGCGGTGGTGCTGGTCGGCGCGGCGATCACCCCGGCGGTGTTCCAGCGCGCGCATGAACTGGGGCTTGACGAGTCGCCCGCGACCGAAGATGTCCGGCGTGAAACCGAAGCCGAGAAGGGCACCGCATGATCCTTTGCGCGGGCGAGAACCTGATCGACATGATCCAGACCGACACGCCCGCGCAAGGCGTGCCCGAATTCCGCGCGCTGATCGGCGGCTCGCCCTACAACTGCGCGCGGGCGCTGGCCCGGCTGGGCGCGCCAGTGGGCTATCTGACGCCGGTCTCGACCGACCGCATGGGCGACCTGCTGGCCGCGGGGCTGAAAGGTGACGGGGTGGCGATCCTCGGCGGGCGCAGCGACCGGCCCAGTTCGCTGGCGCTGGTGGCGCTGGAGAACGGCCAGCCGCGCTATCAGTTCTACCGCGAGGGGGTGGCCGACCGCGATGTGACCGTCGAAGCGCTGGTCGCCGCGCTGCCCGCTGATGCGCAGGCGCTGCAACTGGGGTCCATCGCGCTGATCGCGGGGCCGGATGCCGACGCGCTCGTCACGCTGGCCGAGACGGCGCGCGATCGGGGCCTGTTGGTGTCGCTCGACCCCAACATCCGCCCGATCCTGGTCGGCACACACGCAGATGCCTACCGCGCGCGGCTGGAACGGTTGTTCGCCGCCACCGACCTGATCAAGCTGAGCGACGAGGATCTGGTCTGGTGGGCGCCGGATCACGAGGTCGAAGCCGCCGCGCAGGCGCTGTTCGATGCAGCGAAGCCCGCGGTGCTGATCCTGACGCGCGGGGCGCAGGGGGCGGTGGCCTTCGGTCCCTGGGGACGGCTTGACCTGCCTGCGGCGCCGCTCGACACGCTTGTCGATACGGTGGGCGCGGGCGATACCTTCATGGCGGCGATGCTGGACGGGCTGCGCCGGGAGTCGGCGCTGACGCGGGATGCCCTCGCCACACTGTCCGCGGACCGTTTGCGCGCGCTCATGGCCCGCGCGGCGCAGGCAGCCGCGATCACCTGCAGCAGAGCGGGCTGCAACCCGCCGACACATGCCGAACTGCAGGCGCAAGGCGCATAAGGCGCAGACCGCCGGCGACACCCTTCACGGCATCCGCGCCGCATCTCTCGAAGCAGCGCAACGCCTCGCGCCGCTGCGCAACACTTCAGGCGCCCCGGAAAACCCTGCGAACCAAGCTGGCCCGAGGCACGCGCACCGCCGCCAGCCCATGCCAACTGGATGCCCTGAGGTTTGTTGAGATTTTGGCTCCGGCGGTAGGGATCGAACCTACGACCAATTGATTAACAGTCAACTGCTCTACCGCTGAGCTACGCCGGAACACGGGGGCGATATAGCAAGCGATTCCGGGCGCGTCCAGAGCGA
>SKMI01000160.1 GCA_007121115.1 Paracoccaceae bacterium
CAGCCCAGCGCCACGGCGCCCAGAAGCTGCGCCTTGTTGGGAAACCAGTAGATCACCGCCTGCTTGCTGACCCCCAGCCGCGCGGCGACGGCATCGAAAGTCACCGCGCCCATGCCGCCATCACGCAGCAGACCCAGCGCCTCGGCAACGATTCGGGTCTTGGTCTGGGCCTTGGCCCGTGACTTGACCCCTGACTTGGCTTGGGCGCTGCGGTCGGACATGCGGAAAATCCTTGCCTGCTTACCGCCGGTAAGGTAACGTGCTTACCAGTGGTAAGCAAGAATGTCGCGCTACGGGAGGGAGCCGCCATGTCCGATCTGCAGGTCCACGCCTTCGCGCCGGCCTGGGGGCTGCCGTCAAGCGGGCCCTTCGCGCTGAAGCTCATGGCCTGGCTGTCCCATGCCGGGATCGCCTGGCGCCCGGTGGTCGAGAACCGCGCCGACCGCGGGCCGCTGGGCAAGAGCCCCTGGATCGAACAGGGCGGCCTGCGCATGGGCGACAGCGACCGGATCATCGCCCATCTGGCCGCACGCCACGGCCTCCCCGATCCGATGGCGCTGCCCGACCCGGCGGCGGTGACCCGCGATGCGCTGAAAACCGCCTTCGAGGAGCGCTTTCACCAGATCCTGGAATGGGAACTCTTCGTGCACCCCGCAGGCTTTGCCGGGCTCCGCGCGCTGCTGAAAAAGCTGGCACCGTCCGCACTGGCGCCGCTTATCGGATGGCAGATGCGGCGCCATTTCACCCGGCAGCTGCACGCCCGCGGGATCGCCCGGCTGGACCCGCCCGAGATTGCGGCCACGGGGCGCAGACAGATCGACGGGCTGGAGATGCTGCTTGCGGATGGCGCGGGCTGGCTGCACGGCACCGCACCGGGGCTGACCGATTTCGCCGTCTGGGGACAGGTGGCGCCGCTCCTGCACTGGCCCATGGCCACACCGGTGGCGGAACACGCCAAGACGCTGCGCCATCTCACGGACTGGAGCGCGCGTCTGCAGAAAGCGGCATTCGGGAGTGATCAGGCGCACGCAGCCTGACAGGCACCCGTGTCTGCCCGCGCGTCTGCCCGCGCTATGACCACCCACCCCGTGAACAGCGCAGTCCCCCTTTGGCAACATGGCGCCTTCGTCGCCGGCTCCGGATCACGGGCGGGAAACCCCCTCGGTGATCGCGCGGGCGGGCACAAGCGGCCGCGGGTCGGCGCTTGGCCGAACAGACGGGCAAGCCCGGCCCGCGCGCGCTCCGCCGAATTCGCCCGGCCCGCATGACGCAACCCCGGTCTGCCGCAATAAGGAGCGCACCCGCACCACGGCCTTCCCGCTCGTTGTCATCTCCTGCCTGCAGCGCCCGGA
This sequence comes from Paracoccaceae bacterium, assembly GCA_007121115.1. GTDB lineage: Bacteria > Pseudomonadota > Alphaproteobacteria > Rhodobacterales > Rhodobacteraceae > Rhabdonatronobacter. The sequence continues at coordinate 1,353 of SKMI01000160.1, forward strand.
CACGGCGCGCGGGTGCGCAGCACCGGCGCGCCACCCGGCCCAACGGGATGACGGACGCGTCAGCGGACGGAAGACGGGCGGGAGCGCCCTCATCCCCGTGCGACCGCGCAAATCAGGCGCAACGGCCCGCTCACCCCAGCCCGAGCCCCGCGAAGGGCAGGTAACGCACCGGATCGCCGGGCCGGATCGTGGCCGCCCCGTCGGGCAGTTCCACCAGCCCCTCGGCCCAACTCAGCCCGCTGATCCGCCCCGACCCTTCCGAGGCAAAGACCTCGGCCGCGCCCTGCGCATCCAGCCGCGCGCGCAGATACTCGCGCCGCCCCGGCTTCTTGCGCTTCTCAAACGCCGCCGGAACGGTGACGCCAAGCGGCGCGACCCACCCGGCGCCGGACAGCAGCGACAGCGCCGGGCGGCCGAAGATCAGCGTGCAGACCAGCGCCGCCACCGGGTTGCCGGGCAGGCCGATCACCGGCACCCCGCCGCCCGCCCCCGGCCAGAGCGCCAGCGCCAGCGGGCGGCCGGGCTTCAGCGCGATGCGCCAGCTCGACAGGTGCGCCCGCTCGCGCAGCAGGCGCGAGACGTGGTCCTCGTCCCCCGCCGAGGCCCCGCCCGAGGTCAGGATCACATCGGCCTCGCGCGCGCCCCGGTCCAACCGCCGGGCGATCTCGGCCGGATTGTCCGGCGCGCAGCCCAGATCGACCGGTACATGGTCCCAGCGCCGCGCCACCTCCAGCAGCATGGGCCGGTTGGCATCGAATATCCGGTGCGGCGGTGCCTCGGCCACGGGCTCGGCGAGCAGTTCGTCGCCGGTGGACAGCACCGCCACCCGCAATCGGCGCAGCACCGTCACGCGGCCAACCCCCAGCGCCGACAACAGCGCCAGATCCGCAGGCGTCAGCCGCCGCCCCGCGCCCAGAACCTTCGCCCCCGCTGCAACATCCTCGCCCGCACGCCGGGTGTTCGCGCCGCGCTTCACCGGCCCGTCGAAGGCCACCCGCGCCCCGTCGCTGGCGCAATCCTCTTCCAGCACCACCGTATCCACGCCCTCGGGCAGGACCGCCCCGGTCAGGATGCGCACCGCCGCCCCCGGTGGTAGCGGGCCGTCCAGCGGCTGCCCCGCCGCCGCGCGTCCCGTCACAAGAGGCAGCTCGTAGGGTCCATCGCCCGCCAGCGCAGCATGCGCGAAGCCAAAGCCATCCACCGCCGCGTTCGCATGTGGCGGATTGGACCGGCGCGCCGCCACATCCGCCGCCAGAACCCTCCCCCCGGCTGCGGCCACCGCGATTTCTTCGGCATCCGTGATCGGCACCAACGCCGCCCGCAGCCGCGCCAGTGCATCATCCACCGGCACCCAATCCACCCCCTGCGGCATGGCGAAACAGTCGTTGCGCAGCCGGGGCGGGGTAAGGGGCGGTCGTTCGGGCGCCGGGTCATCGGACCGGGACTGCGCGGCAATCGCGCCCGCCTCCTCGGACGCGGGATACGGTGGCAAGGCAACGGTCCCCACCTCTGCTGCCGCAGCGCGCAACCGCGCTTCGGCGCCGACCCCGAGTATCCAGCCTTCCTCGGCCAGCGGCGCCGACGGATCGGGCACCGCAAGCAGCGCCTCCCCCCCATCGCCCATCCGCGCCAGCGCCAGTGCCGACATCCGCACCTGCACCGCATCCTTCACCGGCCAGTCATGGCGTTTCGGCTTGCCCCTGCGGCTTGGCATCACCGCCGCGATCTCCTCGCGCAGCAGCGACGGAAATATCTCGGCCATCACCACGTCGGCCCCCGCGATACGCTCGAACGGCCAGACCGCCACGCGCCCGGCAAACCCTTCCCGCAGCCGCCACAACACCGGCAACCCGGTCAGGACCTGACTGCCCACCGAGCCAGCACCCCCCAGCTTCCAGACCGATTGCGCCCCAGGCGCCCCCGCATCGGTCACACGCATCTCGGCCAGCCCGTGGCCGTGCCGGTCGCGCCCCTTCAGCGGCACCTCGGGCAGGTCCAGCCCCGCTGGTCGGAACCAGAACGGCCCCAGCCCCGGCAGCGCCCGGTTCATCTCGGACGCCACCGCGAAACGGTTGTTCCGGTTCCGCGCATCATCCGTCACGCGCGAGGCCAGCCAGTCCCAGACCGCCAGTGCCTCGGCCTGCCCGGTGAGCGCCTGCGCAAACTCCGCCGGGAAGCCGAAGGCAAAATCCGCACCGATCAGCACCCGCTCCCCGGCGCCCAGCGCCTCGTCCATCAGCGCCCGCAGCCGCGCCTCGGCCTCGGCCCGCGTGGGCGGGTTCCAGCTTTCGACCGCCGCGCCGCGCGCCTGCGCGATCCAGATCGAATCGCTCCCTGTCAGCGGGCGCCCGGCAGCGGACCAGTCCACCGCCACGACCCGGTCGAATCTCACAACCCCACCTCGCCCAGAATGAAATCCGCAATCGCCGCCGTGTCATCCAGATCGAACACCGGCACCCCCAGCCCGTCCCGAGAAACATCAGCCGCCACATCCGAGGCGACCGCCCGCACCGTCGCATTCTGCGGCGCCAGCAGTCCGCGCCCCGCCGCCGCCCGGTGACACTCCACCTTCGGATGCGGCGCGCGCTTCCACCCCTCGATCAGCACCAGATCCACCGGCGCCAGCCGCGCCAGCAGGTCCTCCAGCGGCGGCGCGCCCACCTCCCGCAGCTCCGCCATCAACGCCCAGCGGCGGGGCGAGGCCAGCAGCACCTCGCGCGCGCCCGCCGCCCGGTGGCGGTAACTGTCGGTGCCGGGCTGATCGACGTCGGTGTGATGATGCGCGTGCTTGAGCGTCGACACCGAGACACCCCGCCCCGCGATCTCGGCCACCAAGCGTTCCATCAGCCCGGTCTTGCCGGTGTTCTTCCAGCCGGTGACGCCATAGACTCTCATGCCCGCGCCGCCAAAGCTTCCGCCGCCGCCAGATCCTCGGGCGTGTTCACGTTGAAGAACGGGTCGAACCCATCGCCACCGAACTCTGCCACCCCCGCCCCGTGCCGGTCTGTCCAGAGCACCACCTTGCGCAGGCCTCCCTCCAGCGCCGTGCGCAGATCGTCACGCAACCCCACCGGCCACAGCCCGAAGGTCGGATGCCGCCAGAGCTTCCCATCGTCATCCCGGCTGGCCGCCAGCGCCATCCCCGAAGGCCCCGCCGCCGCCTGCAGCCCCGCCACCAGATCGCGCGGCAGGAAGGGTGTATCGGCCGCCGCACTCACCACCGCCCCCGCGCCCTGCCCCGCGGCCCAGTCCAGCCCCGCCAGCACCCCGGCCAGGGGCCCCGGCCAGTCCGGCAGACTGTCCGCCACGACCGGCAGGCCCAGCCCCGCAAACCGTGCCGGATCGCCATTGGCGTTCAGCACCAGCCCATCCACCTGCGGCCCCAGCCGGTCGATCACATGATCGATGATCCGCCGCCCCCCAAGCGTCAGCATCCCCTTGTCGCCGCCCCCCATGCGCGTGGCCCGCCCTCCGGCCAGGATCACGCCGACCACCCCGCTCACACCCTTCCCCCATCATCTGTGCAAAAATATCCTCGGGGGGAGTCGCCCGAAACGGGCGACGGGGGGCAGACAGCCCCCCTCCCACGCCTGCCACCAGTCACCCCCTCAGTCACCCTGCGCCCCCTTGCGCCGGTGGCGGCGGTCCTCCTCGGGCACCGCGCGCAGGTCGGCGTCGCGCACCAGCCGTTCCTCGCCCGACAGGCACACGAAGCGCTGCCCGCGCATCCGGCCGATCAGCGTCAACCCTACCTGGCGGGCGATCTCCACCCCCCAGCCGGTGAACCCGGATCGCGAGGCCAGCACCGGGATCCCCATCTGCGCGGTCTTGATCACCATCTCCGAGGTCAGCCGTCCGGTGGTATAGAGGATCTTGTCCGCGCCATGGACCCCGTGCCGGAACATCCAGCCCGCGATCTTGTCCACCGCGTTGTGGCGGCCCACATCCTCCATGTAGACCAGCATCCGGTCGCGTTCGCACAGCACCGTGCCATGGATCGCGCCGGCTTCCAGATAGAGCGACGGCGTGGTGTTGATCGCGCGCGCCAGCGCATAAAGCCAGCTTGTGCGCAGTTCGGCCTCCGGCAAGGTCAGCCCCTCCAGCCCCTCCATCATGTCGCCGAACACGGTGCCTACCGCGCAGCCAGAGGTGCGCGTCTTCTTCTGCACCTTCTCCTCGTAGCTGGTCGCGCGCTCGGTGCGCACCACCACGACCTCCAGATCGTCGTCGTACTCCACCGCCGTGACCAAATCATCGGCGCGCAGCATCCCCTGATTGCGCAGGAAACCCAGCGCCAGATACTCGGGGTAATCGCCGATGGTCATGGCGGTGACGATCTCCTGACTGTTCAGGAAAATCGTCAGCGGGCGCTCCTCGACCACGGCGATCTCGGTCTCGGCGCCGGTCTGGTCATGGCCGCGCACGCGGCGGGTCAGGCGCGGGTCGTCGGGCCGGGGCAGAAGGGGCGGCAAAAAGGGCGCGCGTATGTCCATGGGCTGTCTTTATCCTCCTTCTGGCATAATGTATCCAGACCACAGTTGCGAACAAGAGGCCGCACCATGCTGGGCTATATCGTCACCGACCAACGCGGCGTGCTGGATGCGATGCTTCTGCAGATCGCCGAGCGGCTGCGCGCCGAGGGCCTCCGGCTGGCCGGGGCGGTGCAGGAAAACCCGGTGCCCGAGGATCGCGCCGACACCCGCTGCGACATGGTGCTGCGGCTTCTGGGCACCAGCCGGACGATCTGCATCAGCCAGCGGCTGGGCGCCCACGCGCGCGGATGCCGGCTGGACCCCGGCGCGCTGGAAGAGGCCGCGGCAGCGGTGGAACACCGTCTCACGGATCGCCCGGACCTCCTGATCGTCAACAAGTTCGGCAAGGCCGAGATGGACGGCCACGGCTTCCGCCCCGTCATCGCTAGCGCCCTGGGTGAGGGCATTCCGGTGCTCACGGCGGTGGGGCGCGGCGGGCTGCCGGGCTTCGACAGTTTCGTGGACGGGCTTGGCACGCCGCTCCCCTTCGCGCTGGACCCGGTGCTGGACTGGTGCCGCCATGCGGTGGCCGAGGCCGCCACAGATGTGGCCGACCCCGTCCCGGCGGCAAAAGCCACAACGCACCCCCGGCCCTGAACGCCCCGCCCCGA
>SKMI01000165.1 GCA_007121115.1 Paracoccaceae bacterium
CATGACCCCGCTCAACGATACAAGGTGCGAGCTGGGCGAGGGCGCGTTCTGGCACCCGGAACGGGCCGAGTTCTTCTGGTTCGATATCGTCGGGCGCCAACTGCACAGCCTCGCCCGCACATGGGATTTCCCTGAAATGATCTCGGCCATGGGCTGGGTGGATGCCTCGAGCGTCCTCATCGCCTCGGAAACCCGGTTGATGCTGTTCGACCTCGACACGGGCGAAGATCGCACCCTCTCCGCGCTCGAAGCCGACAATGCCGCCACCCGCTCCAACGATGGCCGCGCCGACCCGCAGGGCGGGTTCTGGATCGGCACCATGGGCAAGTCGGCGGACAAGGGCGCGGGCAGCATCTGGCGCTACTGGCGCGGCGAATTGCGCAGGCTCTATTCCGGTCTGAGCATCCCCAACGCCATCAGCTTCCCGCCTGACGGCCAGAGTGCCTGTTTCACCGACACTGTGACGCGCAAGATCATGCGCGTGGCACTGGACACCGAGGGCTGGCCAAAGGGGGCGCCCCAGTGCTGGCTGGATCTGAATGCGGACGGCCTCAACCCCGATGGCGCGGTGTTCGACGCGCAGGGCAATTTCTGGGTCGCGCAATGGGGGGAAGCGCGGGTCGCCTGCCACGCGCCGGACGGGCAATTCCTGGAAGCGGTGAACTTCCCCGCGCCGCACACTTCCTGCCCGGCCTTTGGCGGGCCGGATTTCGGAACGCTCTATTGCACCACTGCGCGCGAAGGTCGCCAAAACCCCACGCCGCTGGACGGGGCGACATTTCACACCGCCGTCTCCACGCGCGGGCGGGCCGAATACCGCGTGAAGCTTGCCGATGATTGAGGCATTCGGCACCCTGCCCGATGGCCAGACGATCCACCGGATGCGCCTTGAAGGCGGCGGAATGCAGGCGCGTATCCTGACACTGGGCGCAATCGTGCAGGATTTGCGGCGCGATGGCGTGGCGCATCCGCTGGTGCTGGGGGCGCCTGAATTGGGCCCTTATCTGGGACCGATGCAGTATTTCGGCGCCACGGTCGGGCGCTTTGCCAACCGGATCGCCGATGGCCGCTTTGACCTGGGCGGGCGGACCTATCAACTTTCACAGAATGACAATGGCCATTGCCTGCATGGCGGTGCGCAGGGCAGTGCGCGGCGGGTCTGGCGGGTGAGCGCACAGACCCCGTCCAGCGTGGAGCTTGCCCTGCATATGGCCGATGGCGAGATGGGCTTTCCCGGTGCGCTGGATGTCGCCTTGACCATTTCGCTGAGCGACGGCGCGTTGGACTTCGACATCCGCGCGCAAGGCGACCGGGACACGCTGTGCAGCTTTTCCCATCACGGTTATTTTGCACTTGATGACAGCGGCTCGCTGGCGCAGCACCGCCTGCGGATCGCTGCGGATGCCTATCTGCCGGTTGATGACACTCTGATCCCGACCGGCAACGTGGCGCCGGTAGCGTCCGGGTTCGATCTTCGCGCCCCGCGGCTTTTGCGCGATGTCGTGCTGGATCACAACTTCTGCCTGTCACCGCAGCGCGAGGCGCTGCGCCCTGTGGCCTGGCTGCAATCCGATATCTCGGGCCTCCGGATGCAGCTTGAAACCACCGAGCCGGGCTTGCAGGTCTACACCGCTGCGCATTTGCCCGAAACGGGCGCGGTGGGTCACGGCGGGCAACCCCTTGGCCGCCATGCGGGGATCGCGCTGGAGCCGCAAGTCTGGCCGGACGCACCCAATCGCGCGGGTTTTCCGTCAGCGCTCTTGCACGCGGGCGAGGTGTATCACCATCGCAGCCGCTATGTCTTCTCTGGTCCGGAGCACGGCTGATGAAACGCTCCCTGGGTGTCTGCTACTATCCCGAGCATTGGCCCGAATCCCAATGGACCGATGACGCGCAGCGCATGGCAGAGGCAGGGCTGACCTGGGTGCGCATTGGTGAATTCGCCTGGTCGCGGCTGGAACCCGCGCCGGGGAAGCTGGAATTAGACTGGCTTGACCGGGCCATCGAAACGCTTGGCGCGGCGGGGTTGCAGGTGGTGCTAGGCACCCCCACGGCCACGCCGCCGCGCTGGATGCTTGACCGTCACCCCGATATGCTGGCGGTCGATGCGCAAGGCCGCGCGCGCAGGTTCGGGTCCCGTCGGCACTATTGCTTCAGCCATGCGGGCTATCTGGAAGACTGCAGGCGCATTGTGACCGCCCTGGCGCAGCGCTACGGGGGCAACCCGCATGTGGCCGCATGGCAGACCGACAACGAATATGGCTGCCATGATACGATCTACAGCTACTCCAATGCGGCGCGGCGCGCCTTTCGGACTTGGCTTGCGCAGAAATACCAGAGCCCGCAGGCACTCAACCGCGCATGGGGCAATGTGTTCTGGTCTATGGAATACGACAGTTTCGACCAGATCGACTTGCCCAACCTGACCGTGACGGAACCCAATCCCGCCCATGTGCTGGATTTCAAGCGCTTTTCCAGCGATCAGGTGGTGGCGTTCAACCGCGCGCAAGTGGATATTCTGCGCCGCCATACGGACGCGCCGATTGCGCATAACTATATGGGCCGGATCGTGGAATTCGACCACTATAAGGTCGGCGCCGATCTGGATATCGCCAGTTGGGACAGCTACCCGCTGGGCTTTCTGTCCGACCGGCTGGAAGCCAGCGCGGACCACAAGGCCGCTTTCCTGCGCCAGGGGGATCCGGATTTCCAGGCTTTCCACCATGACCTGTATCGCACAGTCGGGCGCGGGCGATGGTGGGTCATGGAACAGCAGCCCGGCCCGGTGAACTGGGCCCCCCATAACCCCGCGCCCCTGCCGGGGATGGTGCGCCTGTGGACATGGGAGGCCTTCGCCCACGGGGCCGAGGCCGTGTGCTATTTCCGGTGGCGGCAGGCGCCCTTTGGGCAAGAGCAGATGCACGCAGGGCTTTTGCGCCCGGACAGCGCCCCGGCGCCTGGTCTGGCAGAGGCTGCGCAGGTCGCCCGTGAACTGGCCGAGGCACCGCAGGTGGACAGTGCCCCGGCCGATGTGGCGCTGATCTTCGATTATGAAAGCGCCTGGGCGTGGTCCGCGCAGCCGCAAGGGGCCGATTTCGATTACTTTCGGCTCTGCTTTGCCTGGTATCGTGCGGCTCGCAGGCTGGGGTTGAATGTTGACATTCTGCCGCCCGATACTGGCGATCTGTCGCCATGGCGCCTTGTGCTGGCACCGGGTCTGTTCACCCTGAACCGCCAATTGCGCGCCGCGCTGCCATCGTGTCCGGGGGCCGTGGTCTTTGGTCCCCGCGCCAATTCGCGCACGGCTGAATTTGCAATCCCCACACCTCTGCCGCCGAATCTGCCGGGCCTTGATGCGCGCGTGACCCGCGTGCAAAGCCTGCCCCCCGACTGTTGCGAGGCACTGCAGGGCGGCGGCCGTCTTGTCCATTGGCTGGAGGATATCGAAGGCACTGCCGAAGTCACGCATCGACGCGCGGATGGTGCGGCGGCAATGGTGGCGGCGGGTGCGCTGCGATATCTTGCAGGCTGGCCGGACGGGCCGACCCTGCGCCGTTTGCTGCGCGATCTGTGCGCCGAGGTCGGTTTGAAAACCCACGACATGCCCGCCCCCCTGCGCCAGCGCCGCGCCGGTGGCAAGCGCTACATTTTCAATTACGGCGCCACGGCTGTCGAATGGCAGGGGCATGCCATCGCGCCAGCGAACCTGATTGCCGTCCCTGACTGAAGGTCGGACAGCAAAAGCGCCCCCCTCGCCATGCGAAATCGATATCGGACTGTCATGTAACTGTCATGGAACCGTGTCATGGCCGTTACATCGCGGCTCTATCCGGGTGTCGCTGGGTGCCCGGCCCGCGATGAGCCGGGCACTCCCGTGCGAAACACAGATCGAACTGGAGATACCATGAACCGTCTGTCTCTTCTTGCCTCCTCCGCCTCGCTGGCGCTTGCGACCACCGCCGGCGCTCAGTCGATTGACCCGAACCTTCCCGAATACGAAGCCGTCTCTGGCGTGTCAGGCAACCTGGTTTCTATCGGGTCGGACACCCTGAACAACCTGATGACGCTCTGGTCCGAAGGGTTCCGCCAGTTCTACCCGAACGTCGCGATCCAGATCCAGGGTGCTGGCTCGGGCACTGCGCCGCCCGCGCTGATCGAGGGCACCGCCCAGTTCGGCCCGATGTCGCGCGCCATGCGTGGGTCCGAGATCGAGGATTTCGAAGCCCGCTTCGGCTATGAACCGATCCCGCTGCGCAGCGCCATCGACGGTATCGGCGTGTTCGTTCACCGCGACAACCCGGTGACCTGCATCAGCATGCAGGAGGTCGACGCGATCTTCTCGTCCACCCGTGCCGGCGGTGCGGATGAGGCGATCACCACCTGGGGCCAGGTTGGCGCGACCGGCGAATGGGCCGACCGTCCGGTCGCCATGTATGGGCGCAACTCGGCCTCGGGCACCTATGGCTTCTTCCGTGATGTGGCCCTGTTCGGCGGTGACTACAGCGCCGAAGTGCGCGAGCAGCCCGGCTCCTCGACCGTGATCCAGGGCGTGGCCTCGGACATGAACGGCGTCGGCTATTCGGGCGTGGGCTACGCCACCGCCGATGTGCGCGCGCTGGATATCCGCGGCGAGGACGGCGAATGCTACGGCCCCGAGGATGCGGCCTCCGGCGCCTATCCGATTGCGCGCTTCCTGTTCGTCTACATGAACGTCGATCCCAACGAAGCGCTGGAGCCGCTGCGCGCCGAATTCGTGCGCTACGTCTACAGCCAGCAAGGGCAGGCCGACGTCGTCCGCGCCGGCTTCTTCCCGGTCAACACCTTTGTTGCCGATGCTGACCTCGAAGCCTTCGGTCTGAACTGATCCGAAGGTTCCGCGTCGGCCCGCGTCAGATGGCGCGGGCCGGCGTCGCCATTTTCTTCAACCGACCGCGTTGTGAAGGCCCCCCATGCCCGATAGCACCTACTCCGGCCACAGCGCCGCCGATCGCGCCGAACGCAAGCGCCTGCGCGCGCTTGACACGCGGCGCAGCGTCGTCTGGGGCGAGAAGATCGCCCGAGGCGTGATCACCGTTGGCGGGCTGATGGTGATCGTGGCCGTCCTGGGGATCATGGTGTTCCTGGTGCGCGTGGTGCTGCCCATGCTGACCGAGGGCGAGATCCATGGCAGCGTGCGCTATCAGCTCGATACCGAACAGGATGTCATCTGGCTCAATGGCGACGAATTCCAGACCCTGGGCCTGGCCGTCGCGGCCGAGGGCCGTGTCCTGACCTATCACATTCCGACCGGCACCGAGGTCAGCCGCGGGCAGTTCGATTTCGAGGATGCCGAGGTGACCGCCGTTGCCGGCACGCTGGAGCGCGACCAGGTCGCCTTCGGGTTTGATGACGGCACCGTGCGCCTTGCCACGCTGGGCGTCGAGGCCGAGACAACGTCGCGGCGCAACCTGCCATCGGACCTGCAGCAGATCAGTGAGCGCGACCGCATGCACGACGGGCGTGTCTTTACAGAGGTCGGCACCGGGGATTTCCGCACGCTGTCAAGCGTGATCGACCTCGGCCCTGCCGAACAGGTGTCCGATCACCCGATCATCGCGGTGGACTACCGCGTGGGCGGCACCAGCACGCGGCCCACCAGCGCCGTGGCCACAGTGGACGCGCAGAACACCGTGCGTGTCACGCAAACGCGTAGCCAGGTCAATATGATGACCGGCGAGGAAACCATCACCGCCACCACCACCGAACTGCCTCCGCTCGATCTGGGCGAGGGCGTGACCGTCACCGAAATCCTGCTGTCGGGCAATGCCGATCGTGCAATGGTGGCCACCGATGACGGTTTCGTTCACCGCTACGACCTGCGCAACCTGGACAATCCGCAACTGGCCGAACGCCGCCGTGTGGCCGATGAGGGCGTGGCGGTGACCTCGATGACCTTCCTGTCGGGCGAGGATACGCTGATCGTCGGCGGCGCGGATGGTTCGGTCAGCGCGTTCTTTCGCCTGCAGACCGGCACGCCCGAGACCACCGATGGCCGCGAGCTGATCCGTGCGCGCGAGCATCGGCCGATGCCCGCCGCCGTGGTCAGCCTGTCCGAGGCGCAGAGGCAGAAGGAATTCGTCGCCGTCGATGCGATGGGCAATGTCTGGGTGTATCACTCGACCTCGGATCAGGTGCTGTTCGAGCTTGCCCGGTCGGGCGATGTGACGACCGAATCGATGGGCATGATTTTCCCGCGCTCGAACGGCACGATGCTGGTCAGCCAGGGCGGCGAGGTCGAGGCCTGGCAATACACCCTGCGCCACCCGGAGACGACGCTGGCCACGCTGTTTGGCCGGATCTGGTACGAGGGCTATTCCGAGCCCACCTTTGTCTGGCAGTCCACTGCCGGCACCGATCTGGTGGAGCCGAAGTATTCGCTGGTGCCGCTGGTCTTCGGCACCATCAAGGCGGCCACCTATGCGATGCTGTTCGC
>SKMI01000323.1 GCA_007121115.1 Paracoccaceae bacterium
CCGGGGTTGGCCAGTTGCACCTCCACGCCCGAGCCGCGCAGGTCTGCGCGCATTGATTCGGCCAGATGCATCAGCCCGGCCTTGGAGGACCCGTAACCGATCGACCCCGGCAGCCCGCCGAAGCCCGCAAGGCTCCCCGTCAGCACGATATGCCCGCGCCCGCGCGCAACGAACTCCGGCACCACCGCGCCCAGCACCCGCACCGCGCCGGTGAAATTCACGTCCACCATGGTCTCGGCCTGTTCGGCGTTCCAGTCCTTCGCCCCGAAGGGCCAGTAGACCCCGGCCAGGAAGACCATCCCGTCAATCTCGCCCGCCGCCTCGAACGCGGCCTTGACCGACGCGCGGTCCGACACGTCGCAGGGCACCACCTCGGTGGGCCCCGGCAGATCAGTGGCCAATGCCTCCAGCCGTTCGCGGTCGCGCGCGCTGAGGATCAGCGTCACGCCTGCGCGGCTCAGCCGCAGCGCCAGAGCCCGGCCCAGCCCTTCGGAGGCGCCAACGATCCAGTAGCGTTTGCCCGAAAGCCGCCTCATGCCGGTTTCCGGCGCATGGTGGCGACCAGTTCCGCGACCTTGAAACCGAACTTGCGGAACTGGCTGCGATTGATGATGGTGCCGTTTTCGACCATGTACATCCAGTCGTTCACGTCCAGTTCGTGCCCGCCCGCACTTTCCGGCAGGCGGATGCGGTAGCGCAGTTGCACCGAAGCGCCGGACTGTTCGCCTTCGCCCGGGCCGACCAGATCGTCCGCCTCGGCCTTGATGCGGCCATCGTTGCCCAGCGTCAGGCGCCATTCACGGGTCTGTTCGCTGCCGCTGTCATAGCGGAAGCGTTCGGTCATCACGCCGCGATTGCCGTCCCATGAGGCCTCGAAATCGGCCACGAAGCGCGAAGTCACGCGCCCCGTGGGGCCGTAGATCACGCCTTCACATAGTAGCGGGCCGTTCAGCACCTCGCGGATGTCGAAGCGCGGTTCGCGCTCGGCGTAATCCGCGGGCTGCTGCGCCTGAAAGCCCAGCGCGAAGCGTTGGGCCAGCGCGTAGAGTGCGGCGGCCAGCGCCATGCCCAGAAGCAGCGTGGCAAGGGTTGTCATGTCTCATCCCTCCTTGATGGGGGTGGCGACCAGGAGTCCCATGGCCGCAAGTTTCAGGATGCAGGGCAGCCCGGCGTAGAGCGCCGTCAGCGTGGCCAGCGCCTGCGGTGTGTTTTCGGCGCCCGTAGCGAACCCGGCGAGGTCCAGGAGCGGTAGTACGGTGATCGCGGCGATGGCCAGCGTGGCCTTGGTGACGAAGGCCCAGAGTCCGAAGCCCCCGGCGGCATCGGGCACCACCGCCGCCATCCGGCGCGAGAAGATCGCCGACAGAAGCGTGAGGTCCGCCCCCAGCCCCGCGCCGGTGGCCAGACAGATCAGCGCGAAGAGCGCGATGTCCCCGGGCCCGAGGAACGGCACCACCGCGAAGGCGACCACCGCCAGCGCCATTCCCGAAAGCAGCACGCGCTTCGGCCCGAACCGCCGCGCCAGTCGCGCCCAGACCGGAGCCGAGGCGGCTGCAGCCAGGAAGAACAGGATCAGCAGCGGCCCTTCCCAGCCCGGCGCCATCAAGCGGCTTTCGACGAAGAACAGGAACAGCGTCGAGGTCACGGCCACCGGCGTTGCGTTAAGGAAGGCGATGATCAGAAGCCGCCGCGCCTGCGGGTCTGCCAGCACCACGCCAAAGCCCGCGCCATCCGCGGGCGCGCCCGGGTGCCGCGCCCATTCGGCCGCCATGGCCCAGACCGCCAGCCCCGCCAGCGCGACGAAACCCAGCGCGAACAGCGCAAAGGGCCGGTCACTGACCAGCATCAGGGCCGTCGGGGCCGCAGCGGCAACGCACACGCCCAGCAGCGCCCCGGTCTCGCGCCAGCCCGCCAGCCGGACATGGCCGTTCGTGCCCAGCGCCTCGCCCTTCTGCGCGCCGGTGGCGTAGAAGGCGATTGTCAGGAAGCTGAAGGCCGAAAACAGCCCCGTCAGCGTCAGCGCGAACCACAGCACCGGCGCGATGGGCGGCGTGACCGCGAACAGACCCACCATGGCCAGCGCCATCACCGCGCCCGCCACCGCCACCGCCAGACCGCGCACCGCCCGCAGCCTTGCCGCCAGCCAGCCCAGCACCGGGTCCTGCACGAAATCCAGCATCCGCAGCACGAAGAGCGCCGCCGCCAGCGCGCCCAGCGAGACGCCGAATTCATCGACATAGAACTTCGGCGCGTGGATGTAGATGGGCAGCCCGGCAATGGCCAGGAGCCCCGCGAACAGCCCATACGCCGGCAGGCCGGTGCCGCTGCGCGGCGCGGAGAGGGCAGGGGTGGCGGCGGGGTGGCTCATCGCGACACCTCGTCCAGCGGCGGCGCGGGGCGGGGGCGAAAGGTTGCGCCGCGCCACCACAGTTTCAGCGCCTGCCAGTGGATCAGCGCCAGCACCCGGCGCGAGCCAAAGGGCCGGCGCAGCAGCGACCACAGGATCGCGCGGTCGGTGAGCGGCGCGCGCGGCCCGGTGAGCGTGGCCACCAGCCCGCCATTGCCGCGCCCATAGTCGATGCGGATGTTCACGCCCGTCTCGGAGATGTCGAAGCGGAAGCTGTAGCCCCCCTCGACCGGCTGGAAGGGCGAGACATGCATCACCTTGCGCGCCGCCAGCGTGTCCGCAGGGGTGATCGGCTCAAGGTCGTCGCGGTGGCACAGGTAGGAATGCCGGTCGCCATAGGTGTTGGTCACCTCGGCGATCACCACGCGCAGCGCGCCCGCGCGGTCATGACACAGCCAGAAACTGACCGGGTTGAACACATGACCGAAGGTGCGCGGCTGCGCCAGCAGCAGCGCGCGCCCCTCTGTGACGCCATCCAGCCCGGCTTCGGCCAGCACCTCGCGCACCCATGCCGCCCCGCGCCCCGCGCCGGGCGCGCCGCCGTGGTCGCGGTCATGCAAGGCTGCGATGTTCGCGCGGTTGTGCGAGATCAGGCGCGGCAGGCGCGGCGCGGCCTCGGGGTCCAGCAGGACGTAATCCACCGAATAGGTGAAGCGGTTCTCAACACCCCCCCGGCGCCCGTGAAAGGTCCGGCCCTTGACGAATTCGGCGATATGCGGGGTCGCGCTCATGCCACCGCCACAGCCGGGGTCGCCCGCGCCAGGATCGTCTGCGCCACTTCGGCGGCGGTCGCGAAGCCGTCCTCGTGAAAGCCGTTGCGCATCCAGGCCCCGGCAAACCACGTCCCGGCGGTGCCGTTCAGCGCGGCCAGCGTTTTCTGCGCTTCCAGCGCCGACGCGTCGAATTGCGGATGCGCGAAGGTATAGGTGTCGTGGATCAGCTCCTCGCGCACCGGCGTGGTGGCGTTCAGGGTGACGAACAGCGGGTCATCGTGCGGGATCGGCTGGAGCGAGTTCATCCAGTAGCTGAGCGATATGCGCTCCCGGTCCTGCGGCCCGCGCTCGGTATAGACCCAGCTGGCCCAGCACTTGCGCCGTTTCGGCATCACCGCAGGGTCGCGGTGGAGGATCGCCTCGTTCGGCTGGAAGCGGATGGCGCCCAGGGCGTGCGCCTCCGACGGGGTGGCGTCGGACAGGAGTTTCAGCGCCTGATCGGAATGGGTGGCAAAGATCACCTCGTCAAATGCGTCCCACTCGGCGCCCTTGGCGCGCACCTCCACCCCCATCGGCGTGCGCCGCACCCCCGCCACCGGTGCGCCGGGGCGCAGGTCGACCCCGCGGGACGTCAGGTTGCGCGCCAGTCGCGACACATATTCGCGCGACCCGCCGTTCACCGTGTGCCACTGGTGCTGGCCGCGATAGCCCAGCAGCCCGTGATTGCGGAAGAATTCCATCATCGCCGCGGCCGGGAAATCCATGATCCGGGCCGTGGGCGTGGACCAGATCGCCCCCGAGAAGGGCTGCAGATACCGTTCGGAAAACCAGCGCCCCGTGCCCAGCGCGGCCAGCAGGTCGCCGATGCTCATGTCGGTGCCCTGCGCCAGCGCCAGCCCGTCGCGGTTGAAGCGCAGGATATCGCGGATCATGCGCAGGAAGCGCGGATCGGCCAGGTGGCGGCGGGTGGCAAAGATCGCATCCAGCCCGTGCAGCGCATATTCGCAACGTCCGCCACCAAACGACGCGCCGAAGCTCATGTTCGATGGCGCGGTGGGGACGTCGAGCGCCTCGAACATGCGCACCAGGCCCGGGTAATTGACGTGGTTGTAGACGATGAACCCGGTATCCACGGGCTGATCGCCGCGCTTGCCCGCCACCAGCGTGCGGGCATGCCCGCCCAGCCGCGGCTCGGATTCGTAAAGGACCAGATCGTGCGCGTCTGCCAGGTGATAGGCTGCGGACAGCCCGGTGATGCCCCCGCCGATGATGGCAATACGGCGACGAGGGGTGTCGATATGTTCGAATGGCATGCAAGGCTCCGGTCGTGATCTTTGCTAGAACTACGCAACGGCGTCAGCGCCGGATGACAGTTTTCGCGGTTCCGCGGCGTTTTGTGCCCTGCGACGTGTGGTTGCAAGCTCAACCTGCTGCGCGCGGAAGACAGAAATCATCGGGAATTTTTCGGCGTCAGTGGTGATCCGGTGCCGATCGTGCCGCGTAGACCTTCCATGTTCGATGTCGCAAAGGTGACTGATGAAGTGGGTGCGCGGGCCATGCCTGCTGTCTATGCTCATCCACGGTCTGGTGTTCAGGCCGGGTCACGGGAGCGGGCGAACGTGAGTGAGGCGGTTGAAAAGCGGGCGGCATGGGCCGCCGAGTTGGAACTGGTGGCATCGTCGCGCGACGCTGCAGCGTTCGCAAAGGTGTTCGCGCATTTCGCGCCAAGGGTGAAGGCGTTCCTGATGAAGTCCGGAGCGGATGCAGCGATGGCCGAGGAGTGCGCGCAGGACGTTATGGCGACGGTCTGGCACAAGGCTGGCAGCTTTGATGCGTCCCGCGCCAGCGCGGCAACGTGGATATTCACCATTGCGCGGAACCGCCGGATCGACATGCTGCGCCGCGAGCGGCGCCCCGAACCCGAGGATCTGTCCTGGGGTCCCGAAGCGGATCCGGATCAGGAAGACGCGATGACAATGCAACAGGAGACCGAGCGGCTGAGCGCCGCCATCGCGTCCCTGCCCGAGAAACAGCGCGTGCTGATCGAACGGGCCTATTTCGGCGATCTCAGCCATTCCGAGATCGCCGAGGCCACGGGCCTGCCGCTCGGTACCATCAAGTCGCGAATTCGCATGGCTCTGGAGCGCCTGCGACACAGAATGAGCCAGGAAGGCATACGAGAATGATCAAGCACCACCTCAACGACGAACTTCTGATGGCCTATTCGGCCGGCACGCTGCCCGAGGCGTTCAGCCTCGTGGTCGCCACACATGTGTCGCTGTGCGACACCTGTCGCGCCCGGCTGGAGGGGTTCGATGCTGTCGGCGGTGCGGTTCTTGAGATCATTGAAGATGAGATCGACTTGTCGGCCGGGTCGCTGGAGGCGACCATGGCGCGCATCGCCGCGATGGAGCAGGAGGCAGCGATCGACACCCCGCGCCCGGCGGCCCTGCGCAATGCGCTTTTGCCCGGACCGGTGCGCGAGTATGTCGGCGGCGATCTGGACGCGGTGCAGTGGCGTTCCGTCGGCGGTGGCGTGCGGCAGGCGATCCTGCCCACCTCCGAGCGTGCCAGCGTGCGGTTGCTGCACATCCCCGCAGGAATCGCGGTGCCGGATCACACCCACGGCGGGCTGGAACTGACTCTGGTGCTGCAGGGCGCCTTCCGGGACGAACACGACCGTTTTGGCCCCGGGGATGTGGAAATCGCAACCCAGGATGTGCACCACACGCCGGTGGCCGAGCCCGGGCCGGACTGCATCTGCCTGGCCGCCACCGATGCGCCCCTGCGCTTCAGCGGCTGGCTGCCGCGGCTGGCGCAGCCTTTCGTCAACATCTGACGAGGGGGCGCCTTGTGGCGGGCATGGTGCCCGCGCGGTTCGTGCCCCACCACCCACCCACACGCCCCGGCTGCGTGCTCGGTCATACGACGCGACAGGCTCTACCTATGGGTAGCGACGCTTAGCGCCGACCGAACAGTTTCTCGATATCGGCCAGCGGCAGTTCGACCCAGGTCGGGCGACCGTGGTTGCACTGGCCCGAACGCGGCGTGGCCTCGATCTCGCGTAGGAGCGCGTTCATCTCGTCCAGCCGCAGCGCGCGGCCTGACCGCACGGACCCGTGGCAGGCCATGCGCGACAGCACCGCATCGATACGGGCCTCCAGCGCGGCGGTGTCCCCGGCCTCGCGCAGTGCGTCGGCCACATCGCGCAGCAGCGCCTGCGCATCCACCGTGCCCAGGATCGCCGGGGTTTCGCGCACTGCCACCGCGCCGGGGCCGAAGGGTTC
>SKMI01000295.1 GCA_007121115.1 Paracoccaceae bacterium
CCCCCTGCCTCACCCTGATGGCCGCCTTCCCCGAGGCGGGTGCCCCCGACATCCGCTTCCGCGCCGACGAGGACCACCCCCTTCCCTGGATCGCCCGCGACAGCAGCCGCCCCGGTCGCGCCCGCCCCGGCCTCTCGGGCTGGGTCGCACAGGCGAGCCCCGAGTGGAGCGCGCAGCACCTCGAGGAAACGCCAGACGCCATCGCCGCCGCCATGCTCCCCCTCCTGGCCGAAGCGCTGGACCTCGACCCGGCAGCGGTACTTCACACCAGCGCCCACCGCTGGCGCTACGCCCGGGTCACCCGCCCCCTCGGCGCGCCCTTCCTGACCGATGCTGACACCGGGCTCTGGCTCGGCGGCGACTGGTGCCTCGGCCCGCGAGTCGAGGCCGCCTGGCAAAGCGGACACGCCATCGCCGCCGACATCCTCGCCCGCGGCTGAGGCGGGCCCCACCCCGCAGTACCGATCGCCGCGCGCGTGCGCGCGGCCCGACCCAACCGGACAGCGGCGCATCTTTGATGCGTCCTGGCCGGGCGGGAGCACCCCCTTTCCCGCAGAGCGCGCCCTCAGCCCTCCAGCGCCTCGGCCTTTTCGGCCAACGCCAGCCAGTCCTCCTCGGCCTGCGCAAGCGCGTCCTGCCGTTGGGCCAGTGCGGCGGTGGCCTTCGAAAATTTTTCCGGCGCGCGGGTGAACAGCTCCGGGTCGGCCAGCAGCCTTTCCAGCTTGCCGATCTCGGCTTCCAGCCGCGCGATCTCGTCGGGCAGCGTTTCCAGCCGGTGCTTTTCGGCGAAGCTCAGCTTCGCTCTGCGCACCGGAGCCGCGGCCTTTGGCGCGGGCTTTGGCGGCGCGGCAGACCCCGGCTTCCCGGCCGCCTCGGCCACCGCAAACCGCGCGCCCTGCGCCCGCGCATCCGACCAGCCCCCGGCATAGAGCGTCGCGCGCCCCTGCCCTTCAAAGACCAGCGTGCTGCTCGCCACGCGGTCGACGAAATCGCGGTCGTGGCTGACGAGGATCACCGTGCCCTCGAACCCGCCCAAGAGGTCCTGCAGCAGGTCCAGCGTCTCGATGTCCAGATCGTTGGTCGGCTCGTCCAGCACCAGCAGGTTCGCCTCGCGCGCCATCAGCTTGGCCAGCAGCAGCCGCGCCTTCTCCCCGCCCGAAAGCGAGCGCACCGGCGCGCGCGCCTGCGAGTCGTCGAACAGGAAATCCTTCAGATACCCCACCACATGCCGGGGCGTGCCGCGCACCATCACCTGATCGGCCTGCCCCGAGACGCGCATCAACGGATCGCCGGTCAGGTTCTCCCACAGCGTCGCGTCCCCATCCAGTTGCGCGCGGGTCTGGTCGAACAGCGCCACCTCCAGCCCGGTGCCCCGGCGGATGCTGCCCGCATCCGGTTCATCCTCCCCCAGGATCAGCCGCAACACGGTGGTCTTGCCGCAGCCGTTCGGCCCCATCAGCGCCAGTCGCTCGCCGCGCGTGATCCGCAGCGACAGATCGCGCAGCAGCACGCGCCCGCCCTGCGCCTTGGTCACCCCGTCCAGTTCCGCCACCAGCTTGCCCGAGGCGGGCGCCGCCTCCAGCGCCATGGCCGCCGTGCCCTGCCGCCGGATCTGCGCTGCGCGCTCGGCCCGCAGTGCCTGCAAGGCGCGCACCCGGCCCTGATTGCGCTTGCGCCGCGCGCTGATGCCTTCGACGGCCCAGCGGGCCTCGGCCCTGATCTTGCGGTCAAGCTTGTGGCGGGCGGCGTCCTCGGCCTCCCAGACACGCTCGCGCCAGTCCTCGAACCCTTCGAACGGCCCGTCCCTTCGGCGCACCTGCCCGCGATCGATCCAGAGCGTGCCGCGGGCCAGCGCGTTCAGAAAGGCGCGGTCGTGGCTGATCAGCACGAAGCCCGCGCGGGTCTCGCGCAGCCGCTCCTCCAGCCAGGTGATGGCGCCGATGTCCAGATGGTTGGTGGGCTCATCGAGCAGCATCAGTTCCGGTGCCTCGGCCAGGAGCCGCGCCAGCGCCGCCCGCCGCCGCTCCCCGCCCGAGGCGCGCGCCGGGTCCAGCGCCGGATCGAATGTCAGCCCCTCGGCGGCCAGTTCCACGCGGTAAGCTTCGCCCGGGTCCAGCGCCTGCGCGGCATAGTCGCCCAGCGTGGCAAAGCCCGCGTAATCGGGGTCCTGCTCCATGTAGCCCACGGTCACGCCCGGCGCGCAGGCGCGCGCGCCCCGGTCGGGTTCGATCAGCCCGGCCATGACCTTCATCAGCGTGGATTTGCCCGACCCGTTGCGCCCCACCAGCGCCAGCCGGTCGCCGGGCTGGATCACCAGATCGAGCCCGTCTAGGACCGGCGCGCCGCCCCAGCCAAGCGCGATGTCCGAAAGTTGCAGAAGCGGTGCCTGTGCCATGGGCGGCGTCTTAGCGCGGCAGACGGCGAAGGGAAAGCCGCGCGTCTGTCCTACGGAGATCACACGGCAGCCAGTGCCCGCAGGCTTTGGCGCCGCGCCTGCGGCACGCGGTCGGCGGCCAGCGCGGTGAAGACATGCAGCGTGTCCAGATCGCGGTCGATCACCGCATGGTCCGAAACCCAGCCGCCCAGCGCCAGATAGGACCGCAAGAGCGGCGGCACGCCCGCGCGCGCCGCCCCGTCGTCGCCCGGGGCCGCGGCAAAACGCGCCAGCGCCACGGTCTCCGCCGCGCGCGCCGCCGGTCCCTGCCCTGCGGGCGCGCAATGGTGCCGCCACAGATACCCCAGCGCCGCCGCGTGCCGCGCCGGGTCCGCGCCGGGAAACGAGGTGCAACCCAGCAGCATCCCCGCCCCGGACCCCAAAGTCAGCGCCGCAATCCGGCCCAGCATCAGCCGCGGCGGATCCGGATCTGCCCGCAGGTCCGGCGCAATGCAGAACCGCCCCAATTCCAGCAGCGGCGCCGCGCGCGCCATGTGCAACCCGCGCAGGCCATAGAACTGCCCGGTATAGCCGCGCGCCGCCGCCGCCCTGTCGGCGTGCAGGAACACGCGGCAGGCGGCGGCCGTGCGCCCGGTCGCCACCTCCTGCACGGTCAGGTGACGCGCTTCGGCGTCGAAACGGTCCGTATCCGGCGCGCCACCCCGGAACACTTGCGCGCGCAGGTCAAGCGCGGCCCGCGCCGCCGCCGCACCCGAGGCGCTGGCTGCACGGAAGCGCGGCGCGGGGGCGGTGGACGGCATGGCGGCCTTGGGCATGGGGCCTCCGAAGGACAGAATTGACCCCGGCCTGCGCGCTCTGGTCCCGGGGCGGTTTGATCCTAGATATTAATCGGAAATGACAGATTTGCGAAGCACAGGACGATCCATGAGTTTTCCGGTTCAGAAAAGCGACGACGAATTGCGCGAACGGCTTTCGCCGCTGGCCTACAAGGTGACGCAGCGCGAAGGGACCGAGCGCGCTTTCACCCATGACGATTTTCCGAAGGACCCGGGCAGGTTCCACTGCGTCTGCTGCGGGCAGGCGCTGTTCGATCAGGCGCAGAAATTCGACAGCGGCACCGGTTGGCCGTCCTTCTGGGCGCCGCTGGACGAGGGCGCTGTGGGCACGCGCGAGGATCGCAAGCTGTTCATGCGCCGGACCGAGGTGCATTGCAGCAATTGCGGCGCGCATCTGGGCCATGTCTTTCCCGATGGCCCGCCGCCCACCGGGCTGCGCTATTGCATGAACGGTGTGGCGATGGACTTCGTGCCTGCCGGGGATTGATCCGCTGCGGTCGAGGTGGTGGCGCCGGGTCTGTCGGCGTGCCCGACGAGCGCGTGGCCGCCAAGGCACGAGCACCCATTGCGCATCGCCCGCGACCACTCAGCTTGCGGCGGAGTCCGAAAGCAGTGCCCGCACACGGTCGGACAGCCAGTCCAGTTCCGGATCGCGCAGCCCCAGCTCGGCCAGATGCGCGGCGGTGTTGAACAGGTAATCCGCGTTCGGCCCCCGCCCGCCATGGGCACGGGCGATGATGCGGGCCTGTTCTTCCAGCGGCAGGCCGCCGCAATACTGGTCATGGGTGCGGTCAATGACATAGGTCACCGCCTCGACCTTGCGTCCATCGGCCAGCGCCAGCGGCTGCAGGGTTTCCAGATAGGCCGCCGAGATCAGTTCCCGCGCGCGCAGGTATTCCAGCGTCTCGGGTGCGATCCGGGCCGGGATCTCGAAGGCCAGCCCCTCGCATGTACCCTTTGCCGCATCGAGCGCCAGCACCAGACCCGGCGCGGCCTCGGTCCCGCGGTGGTGGATCGAGCGCATGCAGAAGGACCGCCGGAAGCCGTCAAGCTGCGCGATCTGCGCCGAGGCATAGGCAAAGCCGGGGTTCCACACCAGTGACCCGTAGCCGAAAACCCAAACCGAAGCGCTCTTGCTCATGTGACTGGTCCTGATGCCCGTGCAGGGTGTAAACACCAATACGCGCAGCGCGAAAAGGGGCCATCGGCCTGAAATCGAGGGCGCGGGATCGGGCATAGGAAGTCGGGAACAGGGTATGCTGCGGGTGCTGCTGATCGGGATCATCGGGGCGTTTCTGGCCTGGGGCAGCTACTGGGCCTTCGGCTCGCGGGCGCTGGAGCGTTCGGTGGGCGACTGGATCGCCGCCACGCCCGAG
The DNA here is from genome assembly GCA_007121115.1 of Paracoccaceae bacterium. Lineage (GTDB taxonomy): Bacteria > Pseudomonadota > Alphaproteobacteria > Rhodobacterales > Rhodobacteraceae > Rhabdonatronobacter. The sequence continues at coordinate 4,608 of SKMI01000295.1, forward strand.
GCCACCGCGGAAGCGGTCGAGGTGCGCGGCTTTCCCAATCGGTTCGATCTGACCCTGACGGCGCCAGCATACGATTCGCCCGCACTGGGCTGGTCGGCGCCCTTCGCGCAGGTTTTTGCGCTCAGCTACAAGCCGCATCACATGATTGCAGTGTTCCCGCATGACCAGAGCCTGCGGATCAATGGCGCCGACTGGGCGATCAGCAGCGCCGACATGCGGGCCAGCGTGGTCACAAAAGTGTCCAGCCAGATGGCCGGCCAGCCGGAACTGAACCGTGCGACACTGGTGATCGATGCCCTGCGTGCGCGCGGCATCACCGGCGAGGCGCTGCAGGCCGAGACCGTGCGGATCGCTAGCCGCAAGCTGGACGATGACCCGCTGGCGCATGACCTTGGCGTCGAGGTGCTGGGCCTGCGCCTGCCACCCGAGGTCCGGGCGCTGGCCGATCCGGCCGGGGCGCTGCCGGCAGAGGTGGCGCGGCTGCATCTGGACGCGGTGATCCGGTTCGACCGCCCGCTTGATGCCGCAGGCGCATCATCGGCGCGGGTGCGCGGGCTGGAGGTGCGCGCCGGGCGGGCCGAATGGGGCGATGTGACGCTGGATGCCGAAGGCGCGCTCGAGGTCGATGCCGCCGGGCTGATCTCGGGCGAGATGGCGGTGACGGTGACCGAGTGGCAGCTACTGATGGAGGGCGCGCGCGCCGCCGGGGTCTGGGACGCGGGCGCGGACCCGCTGATTAGCGGGCTGCTGTCGGGACTGGCGCGCGAGGATGGCGACGAGACCACTATCACCCTGCCGCTGGCGGCCGAACGCGGCACGGTCTACCTTGGCCCGTTTCCGCTGGGGGCGTTGCCGACGCTCTGAGCCCCGCGCCAGGCCGGGGAAGCGCCCCCTCAGGGGATCTCCCACCAGCCCTCCCCGACACCCTTCGGGGGCGCCGCCCCAGCTGGCGCAGGGGCGAGGGCGCTCCTCAGGTCCAGAGGACACAGCGCGCGGAAACAATCGGCCGCGATGCTGCCCGGAAAGCGCGGCGGCCCCGGGGGTTCCCCGGGGCCACAACGCCTTGTCACAGGTTTTCCGGCCGCCGCCCGGACCCGCCACACTCAGCCGTCGGTGCGCTCCGGCTGCGCTTCGGCGTCTTCGCGCCGGCGGCGGTTTTCGTCCATGAAGGCGTCGAACTCGGCCTTGTCCTTGGCGCTGCGCAGGCGCTCGAGGAACGATTCGAACGCGGCCTGCTCATCCTCGAGCCGTTTCAGCGTATCGGCCTTGTAGGCATCGAACGCCATGTTCCCGGAACTGCGCCCCTTATGGACGGGCTTGCTGCGGCAGGATCGTTTGAACATCTGTTTCCCCCAGATCATGTAGGCCAGAAGCGCCAGCCCGATGGGCCAGAAGACGATGAAGCCCAGTACCATGACGGCGATCCAGGCGCCCTTGCCATGGCCATCGAGCCAGGTTTCGATTTCGCGCGGCCAATGCGCGACGGGTGTTGCGGTGCTCATGATGCTTCCCTCAAGTGTTAATGTTATTCACATTCACATAAATGGGGCGCGCTGTCCAGCCTGCAAGAGGGCGAAGGCGGTTTTTTTGCCCCGACCCATTGCTCCTTCGTGAAGCAGGGCGCACTGGTGGACCTGGCGGCGCAGAAGGTTCCGGCATGCTTGATGACCTCTCGGAAAAGCTGATCACTCATTACGTGCGTGGCGCGTGGCGCGCGCCGCTGGCGGTGGCGGGGCGGCCGGTGCGGCTGGCCTGCGGACGGGTGCCAGGGCAGATCGTGCCTA
>SKMI01000066.1 GCA_007121115.1 Paracoccaceae bacterium
ACACGGGCTTTCCCGCCCTCCTGCCCCGCGCCGTGGCCGCGGCCGCCAACCGTTCGCGCGAGCTTGGCCAATGACCGACACGCCCGCGACCATCACCTTCGACGACTTCCTGCAGGTTGATATCCGCGTGGGCCGCATCACCCGCGCCGAACCCTTCCCCGAAGCGCGGAAGCCCGCGTTCCGCCTGTGGATCGATTTCGGCGCGGAAATCGGCGAGAAGAAATCCTCGGCCCAAATCACCGAACACTACACCCCCGAGGCGCTGGTGGGTCAGCAGGTGATGGCGGTGGTGAACTTCCCCCCGCGCCAGATCGGGCCCATGCGCTCCGAGGTGCTGGTGCTGGGGGTTTCGGACGCCGAAGGGCGCGTGGTCCTGATTGCGCCGGACCGCGACGTGCCCGAAGGCCAGCGGATGCACTGAAAGGACCCCGCCCTTGGAACTCTTCATCACCCGCCCCCTGCCCGACCCCGTCCTGGCCGAGGCCGCTCGGCACTTCAACGTCACCGCCCGCGAGGCGACCACCCCGCTCAAACTCGGCGAGATGCGCGCCGCCCTCGCACTCTATGATATCGTGTTGCCGACGCTGGGCGATCTGTTCGCGGCCGAGGTCTTCGCCGAGGTGCCGCAGCCCCGCTGCAAGCTGCTGGCGAATTTCGGCGTGGGCTACAACCATATCGACGTAGCGGCGGCGCGCGCAGCAGGGGTGGCGGTCACCAACACCCCCGGCGCCGTGACCGAGGCGACGGCGGATATCGGCCTGATGCTGATGCTGATGACCGCGCGACGCGCGGGCGAAGGCGAACGGCTGGTGCGTGCGGGCAAGTGGGAAGGCTGGCACCCAACGCAGATGCTGGGCCTGCATCTGGGCGGCAAGGTGCTGGGCGTGATCGGCATGGGACGCATCGGCCAGGCGATTGCGAAACGCGCGCATTTCGGGCTGGGCATGGAGGTGCTGTTCCACAACCGCTCGCCAAAATCCGTCGAAGGCCTGCCCGCGCGGCAACTCGAAAGTATTGCGGCCGTGATGAAGGCCGCCGACATGGTGGTGGTGGCGGTACCGGGCGGCGGGGACAACCGCCACCTGATCGACGCCAAGGCGCTGGCCGCCATGCGCCCGCACGCCCATATCGTCAACATCGCCCGCGGTGATGTGATCGACGAAGCCGCGCTGGTCGCAGCCTTGCAGAAGGGCCGGATCGCGGGCGCGGGGCTCGATGTCTACGAATTCGAACCAAAGGTGCCCGAAGCGCTGCGCGCGATGGAAAACGTGGTGCTGCTGCCGCATCTTGGCACCGCCGCGCTGGAGGTGCGCACCGACATGGGGCTGATGGCGGTGGCAAATGCCGTCGCCTTCAAGGAAGGCCGCGCGCTGCCCAACCCGGTTTGAGTCCGGCCTCACCGCTGCGCCTCTGGAGCAAGGCCAGAAGCGCCCGCGACCTGTACTGCAGCGAACCTGAAATGCGCGCACTGACCGCGCCGGGCCGTGTCCAGATGCGGGCCGGTGTGCGCTGCGGGGCACCTCGCTACGGGGGCCCAGGTCGCCGCACACACCGCCCGCGAGCGACATTTTCACGTCGCTTTCCGAATTTTCTCGGTCGCACCCGGTTTCTGAACGCCGCAGTTGCGTGTTACGGTCCTGTGAACAGGTGTCATCAAACGCCTGAATTTTGCGCAATGCCAAGCGACAACGCAAAGACAAGAAGCAAAAGGAGGGAACCAGTGTATCGCAGACTCGTCATGCCCGTCGACCTGGGCCATGTGGAGCGGCTTCCAAAGGCGCTTCAGGTCGCAGCTGATCTGGCCAAGCACTACGGCGCCACCGTGATCTTCGTTTCGGTAACGGCCGAGGTGCCGACACCGATCGCCCACAACCCGGCAGAGTTCAGCCAGAAGCTCGAAGCCTTTGGCCGCGCCCAAGCCGAGAAACATGGCATCACCGCCGAAACGCGCGCCTATGCCAGCCATGACCCGACCATCGACACCGACAAGACATTGCTGAAAGCAATAAATGAGCTGGAGGCCGACCTTGTGGTGATGGCCTCGCATGTTCCGGGCGTGACCGACTACATCTGGGCCGGGCACGGGGCGACAATCTCGGCGCATTCCGACGCTTCGGTCTTTCTGGTCCGCTGAGCGCACTGAACAACAAGCAACGGGGAAAAACGCATGAGTGATCTTCCGGAGAACGAACAGGATCAGGAATCGATCCCAGCGCCCGAGGGGGCGTCGGATATCATCGAAACCGATTACGAGATCGGTCAGGACAACATCACGCCCTCCATCGGGCCCTTCGGACTGGACATCCATAATCCGGTGTTCGTGGTCTCGGGGCTGCTGACGGTGGCTTTCGTGATCCTGACCCTGGCCTTTCAGGAACAGGCCGAACCGATGTTCACCGCGATGCGCGGGTTCCTGACCTCCAGCTTCGACTGGTTCTTCCTGATGGCGGGCAACATCTTCGTGCTGGTCTGCCTCGGGATCCTGATCTCGCCACTGGGCAAGGTGCGTATCGGCGGCGCGGATGCGACGCCGGATTACGGCTATGCGGGATGGTTTGCCATGCTGTTTGCCGCCGGCATGGGCATCGGGCTGATGTTCTTTGGCGTGCTGGAGCCGGTCTATTACTTCGCCACGCCCTGGGGGGACCAGCCACTGATGCGCGACATCGGCGTGGTGGATGGCGAACTCGCCGACCCTGCCGCGCTGGAGGCTGCACGCCTGACCGCCATGGCCGCCACCATCTATCACTGGGGCCTGCACCCTTGGGCGATCTATGCGGTGGTGGCGCTTTCGCTGGCGCTCTTTGCCTATAACAAGGGGTTGCCGCTGACGGTGCGCTCGATCTTCTACCCGCTGCTGGGCGAGCGTGTCTGGGGCTGGCCGGGCCATGTGATCGACGTTCTGGCAGTGATGGCCACGCTCTTCGGGCTGGCGACCTCGCTCGGGTTCGGCGCGCAGCAGGCCTCGGCCGGGATCGGCTTCGTCTTCGGAATGGAAGGCGCGGGCGAGAGCGTGAATTTCGCCGTCATCCTGATCGGGATCATCACCGCACTGGCGCTGATCTCGGTGATCCGGGGGCTTGATGGCGGGGTCAAGCGGCTGTCCGAGCTGAACATGATCCTGGCGATCGTGCTGATGATCTTCGTCATCTTTGCCGGGCCGACCATGACGCTGGTCACTCAGTTCTTCGGCAACCTGGGCGCCTATTTCTCGGAGATCCTGGCGCTGTCGAACCCGGTGGGCCGCGATGATGATGGCTTCCGCCAGGGCTGGACGGCCTTCTACTGGGCGTGGTGGATCAGCTGGTCGCCGTTTGTGGGCATGTTCATCGCCCGCGTCAGCCGGGGCCGCACGGTGCGCGAATTCATCATCTGCGTGCTGCTGATCCCGACCATCGTCTCGGCGATCTGGATGACCAGCTTCGGCGGCACCGCGATTCAGCAGGTGATCGACCGCGTGCAGGAAGCTGCCGTCTACGGCTTCGTCGTCGCCGACTATGTGCCCGAGCTGTCGCTGTTCGGGATGCTGTCGGAACTGCCCATGGCGACGGTGACGTCGCTGATCGGGATCACGCTGGTGATCGTGTTCTTCGTCACCTCGTCGGATTCCGGCTCGCTGGTGATCGACACCATCACCGCCGGCGGCAAGATCAACGCCCCGGTCAGCCAGCGTATCTTCTGGGTGATCTTCGAGGGGCTGCTGGCTGCGGCGCTGCTGCTGGGCGGCGGGCTACTGGCCTTGCAGGCGGCGGCGGTGTCCGCGGGGCTACCCTTTGCGATCGTGCTGCTGGTCGCCTGCTTTGCGCTGATCAAGGGGTTGATGGCCGAGCCGCGATAGACTGCGGCCCATAAACCCGAAAAGATCCGAAGGGGCGCCGCCAAGGCGCCCCTTTCATTTCATGCGGTCGATGCGCCGATACCCGGCGATGCGGCGTTTCTGGCCGCCACGACCGTGCCTCGCTATGGGCGTGTCCCGGGGTCCGCATGCCGCGCGGCTGCGCCCCCACCTGCCTACGCGCAGGCGATAGTGTCACTGTATTGCCCGGCAATGCCCTGATTTCGGCCCGTTTCGCGATGAATAATTCACCCGGTCGCACCCCGGCGCACACCTCGCGCACCTGATGTCGAACAGAGGAACCTGATGCGAATCACCGTTGCCGGTCTGGGCCATGTGGGCCTGTCGAACGCCGTGCTTCTGGCGCGCCAGCATCAGGTCTGCGCCATCGACATCGACCGCGACCGCGTCGCCGCGCTGAACGTCGGACAGGCCCCGATTGCTGATGCGGACTGCGGCGCCTGGCTGGCCTCGGGCACGCTTGACCTGCGCGCCACCACCGACCCGGTCGATGCCTATCGCGATGCCGACCTGATCATCATCGCCACGTCCACGCATTACGATGCCGAAACGCATGCCTTCGATACGTCCAGCATCGAAGCCGTGATCAGGCTGGCGTGCGCCATCCAGCCTGGTGCGCTCATGCTCATCAAGTCCACGGTGCCTGTCGGCTATACCCGCAAGCTGTGCACCCGCACGGGCTGTTCGGATATCCTCTACGCGCCCGAGTTCCTGCGCACCGGGCACGCGCTGCATGACACCCTGCACCCGAGCCGGATCATCGTGGGTGAGGTCAGCGCCCGCGGCGCGCAATTGGCCGAGGTGTTCCGCGCCGCGACTCTGGAGCCAAACGTCCCCGTCCTGCTGACCGACCCGACCGAGGCCGAGGCGATCAAGCTCTTCGCCGACACCTGCCTGGCCATGCGCGTGGCGTTCTTCAACGAGGTCGACACCGTGGCCATGGCCACCGGCCTGAACGCGGCCGAGGTGATCGGCGGGCTGTCCATGAACCCCGACATCGGCGATGGCTACAACACCCCCTCCTTCGGCTATGGCGGCTATGGCCTGCCCGGGGACAGCAGGCAGTTGCTGGCCAATGCTTCCGCCATGCCGCAGCAAATCATGTCCGCGCTGGTCGAGGCCAACGCCGCCCGCAAGCAGATGATCGCCGATGCCATCATCGCCCGCCGCCCGCGCCGGGTCGGCATCTACCGGCTGGCGATGAAGCAGGGGGCCGACAATGTCCGCGAAAGCGCGGTTCAGGACATCATCGCCCATTTGCGCGCCGCCGGAGTGGACACGGTGATCCATGAACCCGCGCACCCCGGCCCGGACTGCGCAGGGCATCCGGTCGAAAACGACTTCGGGCGGTTCTGCGACAGCGTCGACCTGATCGTGGCGAACCGCATGGCCGCGGAACTGGCGCCGGTGGCGCACAAGGTCTTCACCCGCGACGTGTCCGGCATGGACTGAGAGCAGGAGTTTCCGACATGCGCATTGCAATCATCGGTCTGGGCATGGTGGCACTGGCCGACGCGCTGGTGCTGGCGCGCCGCCACAAGGTCGTGATGACCGGCCCCGCGCCCGACCGCGTGGATGCAGTGAACGCGGGGGCATACCCGCTCAACGACCCGAAGCTTCAGTCCTATCGCGCCGCCCACAAGCTGGACCTGCGCGCCACGCCGGACACCGGCGCCGCGCTGGAGCGGGCGCAGATGGTGCTGGTCTCGATGCCGCTGCCGTTCGACCCTGCGCGCGGCGGCTGCGACACCACCGAACTGGAAACCCGCATCGCGCTGGCGCAGCGGATTTGCCCGGCCGCGCCCATCGTCATCCGCTCGGCCGTGCCCATCGGCTTCACCGAGAAGATGCGCCGCGCCCTGTGCAGCGATGCGATCCTTCCTGTCCCCGATTTCCTGCGCGAAGGGGTCGCACTTGCGGATGCGCTGGCGCCGCGCTTCCTGATCGTGGGCGAGCGCGGCCCGCTGGGCACCATGGTCGGGGCGCTGTTCCAGCAGGTCACCGACACCCCCGACCTGCCGCTCCGCCAGACGGGCCCGTCCGAGGCCGAGGCGGTCAAGCATTTCGCGCAGACCTGGCTGGCCGCGCGAGTCGCCTGTTTCAACGAGCTGGACGGCTATGCGCTGGCGCATGGGCTGAACGCGCGGCAGGTGATCGACGGCGTATGCCTCGACCCGCGCATCGGCACCTATGCCAGCAACCCGTGTCTCGGCCATGGTGGCAATCGCGTGCCGCGCAGCACCGGGCATCTGTGCGAGGTGTTCGGCACCGTGCCCGCGCAGGCGGTCTCCAACCTGCCCACCGCCGGGGGCGCGCGCATCGCGCTTCTGGCCTCCGAGGTGGTGGAGCGCGGCGCACGACGCATCGGCCTCTATCTCCCCGAGGGCGCGGCGACAGGCCTGAACCCGCTGGCCGCGTTGCGCGACCGTCTGACGCAGGCGGGCG
>SKMI01000189.1 GCA_007121115.1 Paracoccaceae bacterium
GCCATCGCCGGGCACGCTGACCGCCTTTCGCCACGCCAACGGTGCCCCGGCCGACCTGATCGAACATCTGCCCTTTCCGCTTGGCAATGACGTGGTCCAGATGGTGGCCGTGCTGAGCAATGCGGGGACCATGCCAGTCGCCGCGGGCGCGGCGACCGACGGCTTCGAGGCCCTGCATGGCGCCGACACGTCGGCGAATACCGGCACCGAAACCGTGCCGGTGGTGCGCACCGACTGGCTGCAACTGGGCGAGCCGCTGTTCGTGGTCCTGCAGGACCCGCTGCTCAGCCAGGATCCCACCCGCCGTGACCGGCTGAGCGTCACCGTGTCCGACCCGGTCACCGGCGACCGCGAGCCGCTGGAACTGATCGAAACCGGGATCGACACAGGCATCTTCACCGGCGTGATCGCGACCACCGTGAGCCCGGCCCGGCACGGTGACGGCCGACTGGCCTCGGCCCCCGGTGCCGAGGTGACGGTGCGCCACGCCGACCCGTTCGGCGCCGCGCGCGACCTGCAGACGGCGGTGGTGATGCGCGCCACCGGCACCCGCGGGCGGGTGTTCGACAGCGCAACCGGCGTGCCGCTCAATGGCGTGACCGTCAGCCTGATCGACGCCGCCACCGGCCAGCCCGCCGCCGTGTTCTGCGAGCAGACCGGCGCCAGCATGCCCGCCACCGTCTTCACCGGTGGCACAATCACCGACTCCGAGGGTCGCCAGCGCCAGCTTGGCCCGGGCGAGTTCGCCTTTCCCGGGGCGCTGCCGGGCACGTATCGCTTCGTCGTGGCGCCGGTCGATGGCTACGCGCTGCCCTCGCAGCATGATGACGCGGCACTGGCGGCGCTGCCCGGCGGGCCCCACGCCCTTGCCCCGGGGTCGCGGCTGGAGCCGTTTTCCATCGCCGCCATGGGGGAGTACCGCATCGACATCCCCGCCGACCGGCTGGGTGCCGAGGCGACCGCCAGTCTGACCCGCGAAGGCAGCACCAACCGCGCCGGCCACGGGGATTTCGTCGACTTCACAGTGCGGTTTTCGCCCGGTCAGGCCGATGTGGTCACCCTGACCGAACATCTGCCCGAGGGGCTTGGCTTCGTCGCCGACACAGCGCGGCTGGACGGCGCGCCGGTGAGCCCGCGCCGTGATGGCGCCGAACGGGCGCTGTTGCTCGAAAACCTTGCCGTGACCCCGGGAGGCGAGCATGTTCTGTCCTACAGCGCGCAGGTCGCGCCCGCGGCGCGGAGCGGGTCGTCGCTGCGGTCCACCTCGACCCTGACGGGCGCCGGGCTGTCGCCCCTTTCCGACGATCACCGGCTGGTGGTCGAGGAACGCTTCGGGCGGGACCGCATGACCATCGTCGGGGAAATCGTCGCCGGTCCCTGCGGGGCGCCCGACGCCGATCGCGACCTTTCGGGCATTCGCGTGCTGCTGCAGACCGGTGATCGCGCCACCACCGACGCCGCAGGCCGCTTCACGCTCCGGGATGTGCCGCGGGCGACGCATGTGTTGGCGCTGGACGCGGCCAGCCTGCCGCCCGGCGCGCGGGCGCAGCTTTGCACCGACAACACCCGGCGGTCCGGAAGCGCTCTTTCGCAATTCGTCACGGCGGCGCCGGGGCTGATCGCCCGGGCACAGTTTCACATCGTCTTCGATGAGGCGGCGGAGGTTGCGCCCGACCCCGGACCGGCCAGCGCCTGGCGCGCCCCGGAGGCGCGGGACCCCGTGGCCACCTATACGGCCACGTGGCTTCATGCCCAGCCCGCGGACAGCGCGCCGCGGGTGCTCTATCCGCCACAGGGCCTGCAAGCCCAGAGCGGCGCGGTCGACCTGTTCTACCTCCGCCCCTCCGGCGCCCGGGTCGAGGTCTGGCTGAACGGCAGGCCGGTGGACCAACGGCGGCGCGACCCGTCCATCTCGAACCTGCTGGGCACCCTGCATCTGGAGCGCTGGCGCGGGCTGCGCCTGAGCGAGGGGCGCAACACGATCCGCGTGATCATGACCGACGAAGCGGGCGAAGAGATCCTGTCCCGCACGCACGAGGTCTTCTGGATTACCGAACTCGAACTCGCCGAGGTGCTGCCGGAAAGCTCGATGCTGGAAACCGACGGCCGCAGCCGTCCGGTGGTGGAGATGCGCCTGACCGACCGGCAGGGTCGACCGCTGCGCCCGGGGGCGACGGTTTCGGTGACCGTGGCTCCGCCCTTCGCCTTCGCCCCCGGGGCGGCCGCGCCCGGGGCGCCCGCCCATGACCGCGAGGGACTGGCGACGGTGCAGGCGCTTGTGGGGGCGGACGGCGTGATCCGGCTGGAACTTGACGCCGTGCAGGAAACCGCTACCGCCCGGTTCGAAATCGCCACCCGGTGGGGTGCGGTGCGCCGCGCTGTGCGCATCTCGGCCGCGGGCCGCCCCTGGACCGTGATCGGGCTGGCCGAAGGCGTCATCGGTCGCAGCGGCATCCGGCACGACCTGATGCCCGGCGCCCATTCGGTCGGCGATTTCGCCGCGCGCACCGCCCTGTTCGCCGAAGGACCGGTGGGCGAGGACTGGACACTCACCTTCCGGCTCGATACCGCGCGCCGCGAGGCCACCCGCGACCGTGACCGCGACTTCTACGTCTTCGGCGACAACAGCCGCCAGGACCATCTGGCCGAATCCCGTGGCCCGCTGCACATCCACCTGCGCCGCGAGGGCGAGGAGTATCTCTGGGGCGATTTCCGCACCGGGATCAACACGGACCTTGTCAGCTTCGACCGGGCGCTGACAGGGGCCCGCGCCGTCTATCGGGGCGACCGTGCAGAGCTGACGCTGTTCGCCGCATCCACCGACCGCGAGCAGGTCGAGGACCGCCTGGTCGTGGACGGCACCATGGGACCCTATCGCCTGAGCCGCGGCAACATCCGCCCCGGCTCCGAAACGGTGCGTCTGCTGGTGGTGGCGCGCGGGGATGCCACCCGCGAGCTTGCGTCCGAACGGCTGTCGCCGGGCCGTGACTATCGCCTCGACCGGCGCACCGGGCGGATGACGCTGTTGCGTCCGGTGCCAGCCTTCACCCCCGACCTGGATCGGCATGTGCTGGTCGTCACCTACGAGACCGACGAGCGTCTGCCCCGGGGCTGGGTGGCCGGCGGTCGGCTGGAGGCATCGCCGCATGATCACCTGCGCCTTGGTGCCACGGTGCTTGCCGCCAGCCAACTGGGCAGCGGCGAAGCGGCCGGGCAGCTTCTGGGCGTCGACGTCGAATACGAGGCGAGCGACGAACTGACCCTTGGCGCCGAGGTGGTGCAGACGCGCAAGCGGCTGTCCGGCGACACCGCGCATGGGACCGAGGTCGACCTGCGCGCGCACTGGGATGATGGCGTCGACACCGCTGACGCGCGGCTGCGCCATGCCCAGGGCGCCCGCGGCTTCGATGCCTCGCCCGCGCGTGGCAGCCACACGTTGGGCACGCTTGAGTTCAGCAAGCGGCTGCGGCCTGGGGCGGACGGCCCGCGCAGCGGCCTGTTCCTGGATGGCGGCTTGCGCGCCGAACGCGACCGCGCGACCGGCCTGACCCGCGCCGAAGCCGAGGCGCTGCTGGTGCGCCGCGCGGCTGGCGTGGAATGGGGCGCCGGGCTGGGATTGCGGCATCGCCGCGACGCGGGCGGGCGCAGCGACTGGGCAGTGCTTATGGGCCGCGCGGGCTGGACCAGCGAAGACGGCCGGATAGAGATGGCCGTGGATGTCGAGGCGCCGGTCCATCGGCGCGGCACCGGCGCAGCCCAGCCCGGGCGGCTGCAGCTTTCGGCCCGCCACCGCATGACCGAGACCGCCACCGCCTTCGCCACGCTGTCCGGCGCGCATGAGGCCGACGCGCGCGAGGGCCTGTTCGCCGCGGGCGTCGAACTGGCGCCGTGGCTCGGCACAAGCGTGACCGGCGGCGTGGCGCACGCAGGCGGGGGCGGCGGCACGGGTTTCTTCGGCGGGATCGACCAGCGTTTCGATCTTGGCGAGGGCCGCGAGATCAGCCTTGGCCTGGACGCCCAGACCGATATCGGGATCGGCACGGGTCTTGCACCCCTCGGCGCCACCGAGGGCCTGCCGTTCGAATCCAAACGCTTCGTGACGCTGCGCGCCGGGGTGCGGCAGGACACCGAGACCTGGAGCGCCTCGGCCGAACTGCAGGGCCGCACCGACGCCGAGGGGCAGAGCATCGCGATGCGTCTGGCCGGGCACGGCGAAGTGGACGCGCACTGGACCGTCGGGGGCGAATTCTACGCGGCCGCGCGCCGCGGCGAGCGCAGGGGCCATGACCTGGACCTGCACCTGGGCGCGGCCCACCGCGCCGGCCCCGATGACCCGCTTACCCTCGTGCAGTTGGAGATCGAGCGCAGCGAGAGCGCTGACGACACCCGCCGTACCGAGGTCTATGGCAGCGTTCATCACGCTCGCTACCTGTCCTCGGTGGAAAGCCTCACGGCGCGCTACGGCACGCGCTTTTCCCGCCACAGTGGCGGGGGAGGCCAGTCGAACCTGACCAGCCTTATCGGCGTGGAATACCGCCACGACGTGACCGAGCGGATGGATATTGGCCTGCAGGGCGCGCTGATGCACAGCACCAGCGGTGGCGATGTTGCCGCAAGCTTCGGCGTGTCGCTGGGGTTCACTGCCTTCGAAGGCGGCTGGTTCGGGCTCGGCTACAACTTCCGTGGCTTTTCCGACAGGGCTTTCAGCCAGAGCGGCGAAACCCGGCAGGGCGCCTTCCTTCAGTTCCGGCTGAAGCTGAACGGAAGCAATCTTGGCGCGGGGCGGTCGTGAGGGCGGTTCTGGCACTGGCGGTGTTGCTGCTGCTGCCCGGCGTCGCCGTGGCGGACCCCGTTCTGCGCTATGTCAGCCAGATGGGCCCCTCGCTGCCGCCTGAAGCGCCGGTGCCCCCGCAACTTGCGGCGACCGACATCATCCGCGGCCCCGGGCTGGACGCGCATCAGGCCGGCGCCTTCACCGCCCGCAACTGGTCTCGGGGGAACAGCCTTGCGGCAGCGCGGACGGACGGCGCTTGGTTCGGCTGGTCGGTTGCGGGCGAGGTCCCTTTCGATCTGGGCCCGCTGCAGCTGGGTTTGAGTCGACACCCCAATGGACCGCAGCACATCGCCCTGCGGATGCGGGTCGACGGCGGGGCTTGGCAGACGGTGGCGCAGATCGACGGGCTCGCGCAGAACAACCTCACCGAGATCACCGCCGATCTGTCAGCGTTCGTCGGAATCGCGTCGGTCGAGTTCCGGCTCTACGGCTGGGGGGCCCGCCGCTGGAACGGCTGGCTCCAGCTGAAAAACATCCCGGGGTCCGGGGCGGCATTCACTCTCGGGGTTTCGCCGGGCGAGCCGGGGCGGGTGGATGTGGTGAAATCCGTCCGGGTGCTCAGCCGCGACGGCACAGGCTGTGACGGTGTCGGCCCGTCAGCCGCCCCGGCAGACCCGCAGCCAGCCTTGCCCGGGGCGTGTCTCGAATACCGGATCGATCTGGCCAACCCCGGCGGCGCCGCCATCACCGCGCTCCGGGTTGTGGATGACCTGCCCCCATTTCTGATCCACGCCGGTGCGGGACAGGAGGGTCTGGGCCCCACCGCCAACTTGCTGACCCCCGCGCCGGGAACCGACTGCGCCGTCGCACCGTGCCGGGTGGAATTGCTGGGCGGCAGGCTTGCGGCCGGCGAGACGGGTCATATCGTCATCCGAACATTGGTCCAGTAAAGAGCTGCGCCGACGAAAGGCGTGAGTGACCGGCCTGTTGAAGCTGCACTGCGGCGCCGATGCCCCTCTGCCCGGCCATCCGTCCGGGATTTCCGCCCCAGCCGCGCCTTCCCGCCCTTCGAGTGCCTGTGCGGCACGAGCCCCAGCCCAGCGGCAAATCCCCACCGGACTCAAACTGCACCATGTCGGACGCGAAGGCCTCGACGGTCGGCGCCGTCAGCGGGCCCGATCCTGTCCGACCCGGACGGCACCGGCGTCCTTCACGCTGGATGAGGGGGACCACTCCTCGGATGGCGCGATCCTCTTCACCATCATGCACAGCCACGCATTCGCGACATTTCCGAGGAACGTGCCGTACTCCCCGAGCTTTGCGGCGGGCAGGATCACCCCACCAAACCATGGGATCAAACACTGTTCCTGAGGTGCTTCGGAGAAGACTGGTGCCGCTGAAGGGACTCGAACCCCCGACCCCATCATTACGAATGACGTGCTCTACCAGCTGAGCTACAGCGGCACTCTTCTCTGTCTTGGCCCTACTATGGCCCTACTAGTTCCACAA
>SKMI01000198.1 GCA_007121115.1 Paracoccaceae bacterium
CCTTTGCGGGCGGCGTTCTGGAGCCGCTGGGCTTCTCGCTCCATCCGATGAAATATGCGCTGGGTCTGGCGCAGGCGGCGCAGGCGGCAGGCGTGCGGCTTTACGGTGACAGCGCGGTGCGACGGCTGGAACCTGCAGGGAGCGGCTGGCGGCTTGAGACCGGGCGCGGCACGCTGGACGCAAACCGCGTGCTGATCGCCACCAACGGCTACAGCGACGAGCGCCTGCCACCGTGGCTTGCCGGGCGCCTCCTTCCGGTGCTGTCGAGCATCCTGGTCACCCGCCCCCTGAGCGCAGCCGACCAGGAAGCGCAGGGGTGGACGTCACGGGTCATGGCCTTCGATTCGCGGCGGTTGCTGCATTACTTCCGGCTCCTGCCCTGCGGGCGGTTCCTGTTCGGCACCCGCGGCGCCGTTTCGGCCCGCACGGACGCGCTGGAGCGCTTCGGACAGCAGGCGCGGGACGAATTCGAAACCCTGTTCCCCGGCTTCGCGGGGGCCGAGACCGAGCGCGCCTGGTCCGGGCTGGTCTGCCTGACCGGCACGCTCGCGCCCTATGCCGGGCCGGTGCCGGGGGCGGTGGGGCTGCACGCGGCGCTCGGCTGGCACGGCAACGGGGTGGCGGCAGCGTCCGAGGCCGGGCGCCGCATGGCCGGTATAATGATGGGCGCCGAGGACACGATCCCCGCGCTGCTGCGCCGCCCGCCGCCGCGCATCCCGCTCCCCCGCCGGGCACTGTTGCGCGCGATGATGCCGGTGCTGGCGGCGCTGGACGGCCCCGTGGGCCGGGTGAAGCGCGCCTGAGCGTCCGCCGCCTGCGCCCGACCCCGCGACACCACCCTTGCCCTTTGCCCACTCGCCCTCTATAGACGCGCGCATCGGAGACCACGGGGGACGCGGCGGGCACGGACCTGACCGCGCGCTTCTCAATTCCGTTACGCAACAGACCGGCGGAGCCAACCGTCTGGCCAGTCAAACCGAACGCAAAGGAAACGCAACCGCATGTGCGCCAAGGCTACCATGGAAGACTTCGAGGCAATGCTCAACGAGAGCCTCGAACTGGACACCCCGACGGAAGGTTCCGTCGTCACCGGCAAGGTCATCGCCATCGAGGCGGGCCAGGCCATCATCGACATCGGCTACAAGATGGAAGGCCGGGTCGAGTTGAAGGAATTCGCAAGCCCCGGCGAAGCGCCCGACATCTCGGTCGGCGATGAGGTCGAGGTCTACCTGGAGCGCGTGGAAAACGCGCGCGGCGAGGCGGTCATCAGCCGCGACAAGGCCCGGCGCGAGGCCGCCTGGGACCGTCTGGAAAAAGCCTATGCCGAGGAAAACCGCGTCGAGGGCGCGATCTTCGGCCGCGTCAAGGGCGGCTTCACCGTCGATCTGGGCGGTGCCGTGGCCTTCCTGCCCGGCAGCCAGGTCGATGTGCGCCCGGTGCGCGACGCAGGCCCGCTGATGGGGCTGAAGCAGCCCTTCCAGATCCTGAAAATGGACCGCCGCCGCGGCAATATCGTCGTCTCGCGCCGGGTCATCCTGGAAGAGAGCCGGGCCGAACAGCGCGCCGAGATAATCGCCAAGCTGTCCGAAGGCATGGTCACCGACGGTGTGGTCAAGAACATCACCGAATATGGCGCCTTCGTCGATCTGGGCGGTGTGGACGGGCTTCTGCACGTCACCGACATGGCCTGGCGCCGCGTCAACCACCCGTCCGAGGTGGTCAGCATCGGCGAGACGCTGAAGGTGCAGGTCATCAAGATCAACAAGGAAACCCACCGCATCAGCCTGGGCATCAAGCAGCTTCAGTCCGATCCGTGGGATTCGGTCGAAGGCAAGTATGCCATCGGCTCGGTGCAGAAGGGTCGCGTCACCAACATCACCGACTACGGCGCCTTCGTGGAGCTGGAACCGGGGGTCGAAGGGCTGGTCCACGTGTCGGAAATGTCCTGGACCAAGAAGAACGTGCACCCCGGCAAGATCGTTTCGACCAGCCAGGAGGTCGAGGTCATGGTGCTGGAAATCGACAGCGCCAAGCGCCGCGTGTCGCTGGGTCTGAAACAGACCATGCGCAACCCGTGGGAGCTGTTCGAGGAAACCCACCCCGTCGGCACCCAGATCGAGGGCGAGGTCAAGAACATCACCGAATTCGGGCTGTTCGTGGGCCTCGAGGGCGATATCGACGGCATGGTGCACCTTTCGGACCTGTCCTGGGATCAGCGCGGCGAAGACGCGATCCAGGAATACCGCAAGGGCGACACCGTGCAGGCCGTGGTGACCGAGATCGACTCGGACAAGGAGCGCATCTCGCTTTCCATCAAGGCGCTGGAAAACGACAGCTTCTCGGACGCGGTCGAAGGCGTGAAGCGTGGCTCCATCGTGACCTGCAACGTGACCGCGATCGAAGAAGGCGGCATCGAGGTCGAATACAACGGCATGAAGGCCTTCATCCGGCGCTCGGATCTGGCCCGCGACCGCGCCGACCAACGCCCCGAGCGTTTCCAGGTCGGTGACAAGGTCGATGCCCGCGTGACCAGCGTCGACAGCAAGACCCGCCGTCTGGGCCTGTCGATCAAGGCGCGCGAGATCGCCGAGGAGAAGGAAGCGGTCGAGCAGTATGGCTCGTCCGACGCTGGCGCGTCCCTGGGCGACATTCTGGGCGCCGCGCTCAAGGATCGCAACTGAGCGCGATTCCCCACGCCTGCCCCACCGGCACGCCAAGAAACGACAGGGGCCTGCGACAACGCGGGCCCTTTTTCTGTTGGCAGAGACCGTCGGCACCCTGACGCCGGGGGCTGCGCGCTTTCCTGTTCCGTAGCGCGCCATTTCCGCCTATAGTCGCGGAAAATCAGCAAAACGCTGTCGATACCCGGGGGGGACATGGAATGATCCGGTCAGAATTGATCCAGAAGATCGCCGACGAGAACCCGCATCTGTTCCAGCGCGACGTGGAGCGGATCGTTCACACCATATTCGAAGAGATCACCGAAGCGCTGGCACGCGGCGAGCGTGTCGAATTGCGCGGCTTCGGCGCGTTCTCGGTCAAGCACCGCGACGCGCGCATCGGTCGCAACCCGCGCACCGGGGAATCGGTGGAAGTGGAGGCCAAGGCGCTGCCCTTCTTCAAGACCGGCAAGCTCTTGCGCGACCGCCTGAACGGACGAGAGGACTGATCCGACCCATGACCTACATCCGCTTTGCATTCTTTGGCCTGATCGGGGTCGTCTTCGTGACCGTGGCGCTGGCCAACCGCAGCATGGTGACCATGACGCTGCTCCCCGATCCGCTGGCCGCGCTTCTGGGCTTCAACGCGCAGATTGCGCTGCCGCTCTTCGTTCTGGTGGGCGGCGCGGTGGTGGTCGGTCTGCTGCTGGGCTTCCTGTGGGAATGGCTCCGCGAACGCGCCTATCGCGCCGAAGCGAAAATGGCGCGCACGGAATGCGACCGGCTGCGCGGGGAGCTGAACCGCGTGCAGAAACAGGCCCCCGAAACCCAGAAGGACGACGTGCTGGCGATCATCGAGGCGGACGAGGCGAAATCCCGCAAGACGACCGTGCCCGCCGTCTCGTGATCCAGCCCGCCGCCGGTCTGGGCGCAGGAGCGCTGCCGCAATGAGCGCCAAGATGAACAATGACCCCGTCAGGGTGAAGATCTGCGGCCTGCGCAGCGCCGAACAGGTGGCGCAGGCGGTGCAGGCGGGTGCCTCTTATGTGGGCTTCGTGTTCTTTCCGCCCTCGCCCCGGTCGGTGGATGCGGCAGCGGCCGCGCAGGCCGCGCTGGCCGCGCCGCCGGGGGTGGCCAAGGTCGCGCTGGTGGTGAATGCCACCGACGCGGATCTGGACGCGCTGCTGGCACGCGTGCCCATCGACATGCTGCAACTTCACGGGGCGGAAACGCCGGAGCGGGTGGCCGAAATCCGCCTCCGCTGCGGGTTGCCGGTGATGAAGGCCGTGGGCGTCGCCGGGCCCGAGGATCTGCCCGCGCTGGACCGCTACGCCCGCGTCGCCGACCAGCTGCTGGTGGACGCAAAGCCGCCCAAGGGCGCCACGCGCCCCGGCGGGAATGCCGTGGCCTTCGACTGGTCGCTGATCGCCGGGCGGCGCTGGGCGGTGCCGTGGCTGCTGGCAGGCGGGCTGACGCCCGAGAACGTGGCCGAAGCGATCCGCGCCACCGGGGCGCGGCAGGTGGATGTCTCCTCGGGCGTGGAGCGCGCACCAGGCGACAAGGACCCCGCGCAGGTTGCGGCTTTCATCGAAGCGGCGCGGGCCGCGGCTCGGGCCGCCGCGGCGCCGGGCGTGCCACGCCTTGCGCATCCGCGCTGAGCCCGCGCGCATCGTCCGTTCCCCTCTGCCCTCCCCCAGGCGCACGCGCAAAGCGGTTTGCACCGGGCGGCGCGAGGCGCTATAGACGCGCCCGTGTCTGCGACCGCTAACGCGCGTGCAGGACAAGGGAGTGACAGGTGCAAGCGCACCACCAATGGCCGGAGTGTGACATGACCAGGGGCTGGACGAAATCCGAATGGCGCCAAAAGCCGCGCATCCAGATGCCGGAGTATCCGGACGCTGCGCGGCTGGCCGAGGTCGAGGCGCAACTGGCCCAGTATCCGCCGCTGGTATTTGCCGGCGAGGTGCGCGCGCTGAAGGCGAAGCTGGGCGCGGCGGCGCGGGGCGAGGCGTTCCTGCTGCAAGGCGGCGACTGCGCCGAAAGCTTCGCCGAATTCAACGCCGACAGCATCCGCGACACGTTCAAGGTGCTGCTGCAGATGGCCGTGGTGCTGACGTTCGGCGCCAAGGTGCCGGTGGTCAAGGTCGGCCGCATGGCCGGCCAGTTCGCCAAGCCGCGCTCGGCGCCCACGGAAACCGTGGGCGGGCAGGAACTGCCCAGCTATCGCGGCGACATCATCAACGGCTTCGACTTCACCGCCGACGCCCGCGTGCCCGACCCGGCGCGGATGCTGCAGGCCTACACGCAGGCCGCCGCCTCGCTGAACCTGTTGCGCGCGTTTTCGACCGGGGGCTTCGCCGATGTGCACCGGGTGCACGCCTGGACGCTCGGCTTCACCGAGGGCGAGAAGGCCGAGCGTTACCGCGCGCTGTCGAACCGCATCTCGGACGCGCTGGACTTCATGGCCGCCGCCGGGATCACCGGCGCGACCAACCACGAGATCCGCTCGGTCGACTTCTACACCAGCCACGAGGCGCTGCTGCTGGAATACGAAGAGGCGCTGTGTCGGGTCGATTCGACCTCGGGTCTGCCGGTGGCGGGGTCCGGGCACATGGTCTGGATCGGCGACCGCACGCGCCAGCCCGATGGCGCGCATGTAGAATTCGCCCGCGGGGTGCAGAACCCGGTGGGGTTGAAATGCGGCCCGTCGCTGGAGGTGGACGACCTCAAGCGCCTGATCGAACGGCTGAACCCCGAAAACGAGGCCGGGCGGCTGACGCTCATCGCGCGCTTCGGGGCGGGCAAGACGGGCGATCACCTGCCGCGCCTGATCCGCGCGGTGCAGGAGGAAGGCGCCAACGTGCTCTGGGTCTGCGACCCGATGCACGGCAACACCATCAAGTCCGCAAGCGGCTACAAGACCCGGCCCTTCGATCTGGTCCTGCGCGAGGTGCACGAGTTCTTTGCCATCCACAACGCCGAAGGCACCATCCCCGGCGGCGTGCATTTCGAGATGACGGGCAAGGACGTGACCGAATGCACCGGCGGCGTGCGCGCGATCACCGACGAGGATCTGTCGGACCGTTACCACACTGCCTGCGACCCGCGCCTGAACGCCAGCCAGTCGCTGGAATTGGCGTTTCTGGTGGCCGAGGAGCTTTCGGGGCGGCGCGACCGGATGGCCGCCGCCGTCTGATGATTCCGCCGGTGGCGGGCGCACCCGGCGCGCCCGCACCATGCCTGCAACGGTGGCATTTCTTGGCCGTCACCTGAAACTGGCCAAGCGGGTCCCGGTTTGCTACCTTGAGCGCAGTGACGCGGCCGTCAGATGCAGCGCGCTTGAGGCAGGCAGAGCAGATGACCCGGATCGGCTGGACCCCCGGCACCCATGTCGTGGATTGGAACGCGACCGAGATCGACGGCGTGCGCGGCGCGCCGCCCGAAGCCGTGCGGCCCGGTGCGGAGTGGTGCTGGCATGGGACGGCGCAGCGCATGGACCGATGCTCGGGCGTGCTGGAGCTTGGCCCGGCCGCGCCCGGCGCCACGCACACCACCGGCGCGGCCGCGCGCGAGATGGCCGCGCGGCTGAG
>SKMI01000360.1 GCA_007121115.1 Paracoccaceae bacterium
GCGGCGGGAATGGTCGATGGCGGCGACCGTGACCTCGGCCAGCACCACATCGCCGGGGCGCGCTTCCGACCTGGCGGATTGAATCCATGCCGCAACAAAATTACAACGTTTGGTCGACTTTCGTATCAAAATTGCGCGGTGGCCTTGCGCGCATCTGCGACAACCCTTATGCTGCACTGCAACATGACCGGAGATGCTGCCGAAGGGACCGAACCCATGCTGGACGTCGACACCACCGCCAACCTGCCCCGGGGCACGATCTGCATCGAGGATCTGGAAATCGGCATGCGCCGCTTTCTGCGCAAGGAAATCACCGACCGCGATATCGAGTTGTTCGCCGAGGTTTCGACCGACCGCAACCCGGTGCATCTGGATGATGATTATGCCCGCGACACCATCTTCGAGGGCCGGATTGCGCATGGGATGCTGACCGCCGGGCTGATCTCGGCCGTGATCGGCGAACAGCTTCCCGGCCACGGCACGGTCTATATGGGCCAGAGCCTGAAATTCCTTGCCCCCGTGCGCCCCGGCGATGTGGTGCTGGCCGAGGTCACGGTCGCCGCCATCGACCATTCCCGCCGCCGCGTGACCCTTGATTGTCGCTGCGCCGTGGGCGATACCACCGTCGTGAAGGGCGAGGCGCTGGTTCTGGCGCCCAGCCGCAAGTTCGACTGAGGCGGGGCCGCCCCCGCGGGGGCAGGATGGAGCAGGTCACCGGCTGGAAGGACATTGACCCTGCCCTGCGCGGGGCCTCGGTCGCCCTGGGCAATTTCGACGGCGTGCATCTGGGCCACCGTTCGGTCATTGACCGGGCGCGGCGCGCCGACGCACCCCTCGGCATCGTCACCTTCGAGCCGCACCCGCGCGAATTCTTCGCCCCCGATGCGCCGCCCTTCCGGCTGATGGGGGCCGAGACGCGCGCCAACCGACTTGCGCGGCTGGGGGTGGAGCGGCTGTTCACTCTGCCGTTCAACGCCGAACTGTCGCGATTGAGCGCGCGCGACTTTGCTGCGCAGGTCCTGCGCGATGGGCTGGGCATCGCGCATGTGGTGGTTGGTGCGGATTTCTGCTTTGGCAAGGGACGCGCGGGCACCGCGGCAATGCTGGCGGATTTTGGCGCTGAAATGGGGTTCGACGTGACCATTGCGCCGCTGTTGACCGCGGCCGATGGCGCCGTCTCCTCGACCGCGATCCGGCAGGCGCTGAGCGCCGGCCAGCCGGGCGAGGCGGCGCGGATGCTGGGCCATTGGCACCGGATCGACGGGCCGGTGCTGCACGGCGAAAAGCGCGGGCGTGGCCTGGGCTACCCCACCGCCAACATGTCGGTGGACGGGCTGCATCTGCCGCGTTTCGGGGTCTATGCGGTCAAGGTCGATGTGCTGACCGGGCCGCATGCGGGCAGCCATGACGGCGTCGCCAGCCTGGGGATCCGGCCCATGTTCGGCGAGAATCTTCCCAATCTGGAGACCTTCCTGTTCGACTTCGATGGCGATCTGTATGACGCGCATCTGTCAGTGGCCTTGGTGGCGTTCCTGCGCGGCGAAGAGGCGTTCGACTCGGTCGAGGCGCTGGTGACGCAGATGGACGCGGACTCGGCCCGCGCCCGGGACGTGCTGGCCGGGGTCGGGGCCTATGCGCCGGGGATGGAGGGCGCGCGATGAGCGGGAAGCCTGCCGACAACCGCCTGCGCCCGCGCTTCTGGGAGACCGTGCCGCTGGACCGGATGCGCCCAGAGGAGTGGGAGGCGCTCTGTGACGGTTGCGGCAAGTGCTGCCTCAACAAACTTGAGGATGAGGACACCGGCGAGGTGGCCTTTACCGCCGTCTCCTGCCGCCTGCTGGACACGGAAAGCTGCCGCTGCGGGAATTATGCGATCCGCAAACAACTGGTTCCCGAATGCGTGGTGCTGACCCCCCAGAAACTGCCCGAGATCGCTTATTGGCTGCCGCAGACCTGCGCCTACCGCCGACTGCACGAGGGGCGGGGGCTGGCCGACTGGCACCCGCTGGTTTCGGGCGATCCGGAGAGCGTCCACGCGGCTGGCATATCGGTGCGCGGGTTGGCGGTGCCCGAATTTACGGTGACCGAGGACGAGTGGGAAGACTACATCATCGACGAGGCGCCTTGACGGCGTTTGCCTGCGGCAAGCCTTCGGGGCTGGGCTGTCAGGGGGCAGGGTCCTGCACCGTCTGCGCGGCGAGGAAGGCCGCGACCTCGGCGGCATCGGGCATGGCCTCGGCGGTGCCGGGGCGGGTGACCTGCAGCGCCGCCGCAGCAGTGGCCTCGCGCATTGCTGTGGCCGGGTCCAGCCCGCGCTCCAGCGCCGCCGCCAGTGTGCCCGCGAAACAGTCGCCCGCGCCGGTGGTGTCCACGGGGTCCACCGCGAAGGCTGGCGTATGGATGCGCGGCGTGCCGCGGGCGATCCATTCCGCGCCCCTGGCGCCGCGGGTGATGACCACGGTCTCCACCGGCAGGTCCTCGGGCGTCAGTCCCAGCGCGTCCTGCAATTGTGCGGCTTCGACCGCGTTGAGGATCAGGATGTTGATGAAGGGCAGGACCGTGCGGACGGCATCCACGTCGAAGGGCGCGGCGGAATAGATCACCTCGAGCCCCAGGCCCATGGCATGTTCGGCGACTTCCGCTTGGCTGTCGGTTTCATTCTGCATCAGCAGGATATCGCCCAGTTCCGCCCGCTCCAGCGCGGCCAGCACCTGCCCTGCGTCCTGCGCCCGGTTGGCGCCGGGGTGGATGACGATGCTGTTCTCGCCCGCCGCATCGACCATGATGACCGCGTGGCCGGTGCGCGCGCCCTCCATGCGGGTCACGGCGCTGCAATCCACCCCCAGCCCCTGCAACTGCGCCAGCGCCGCGTCGCCATCGGCGCCCACGGCACCCAGATGCACCACCTTCGCGCCCGCCCGCGCCGCCGCCACCGACTGGTTTGCCCCCTTGCCGCCCAGACCCGTCTCCACCGTGCGCGCGGCCAGAGTCTCGCCCGGCGCGGGCAGGCGGTCCAATCGGTAGAAATGGTCGAGGTTGATGGAGCCGAAGCAGAAAGCGGTCATGGCACTCGCCTTATCCGGGCAGGGTCGCGCAACCTTACCTTCGATATGTGTCAAGACAACCGGCGCGCCAATCAGCCGATCCGCCCGCGCGGTCCTTGCCCGCATTGGGCGCGATGCAGCAGCAGGTGATCCAGCAGCACGCAGGCCATCATCGCCTCGCCCACCGGGACGGCGCGGATGCCGACGCAGGGGTCGTGGCGGCCCTTGGTCACCACTTCGGTCGGCGCGCCGTCCCGGGTGATCGACTCGCGCGGGGTCAGGATCGAGGATGTGGGCTTGACCGCGAAGCGCACGACCACGTCCTGCCCGGTCGAGATGCCGCCCAGAACCCCGCCAGCGCGGTTGGAGCCATAGACCGGACCGTCCGGCCCCATGCTGATCTCGTCGGCGTTTTCGACCCCGGTGAGTGCGGCGGCGGCCATGCCGTCGCCGATTTCCACCCCCTTGACCGCGTTGATGGACATCATCGCCGCCGCCAGATCGCTGTCCAGCTTGGCGTAGATCGGCGCGCCCAGGCCGGGGGGCACGCCCGTCGCCGCCACCTCGATCACCGCGCCGACGGAGTTCCCGGCCTTGCGGATGGTGTCCAGATACGTGGCCCAATCCTCGGCCGCCTGCGCATCGGGGACCCAGAAAGGGTTGCGGTCGATCTGGGACAGGTCCATGCGCGCCCGGTCGATGGCGTGCGACCCCATCTGCACCATGTAGCCGCGCAGGGCGAGCCCGGGCGCCAGGTCCGCCAGCACTGCGCGTGCCACGCCACCGGCGGCCACGCGTGCCGCAGTCTCGCGCGCGCTGGAGCGCCCTCCGCCGCGTGGGTCGCGGTGGCCGTATTTCTGGAAATAGGTGATGTCGGCATGGCCGGGGCGGAAGGTCGCTTCGATCTCGCTGTAATCCCTGGACCGCTGGTCGGTGTTGCGGATCATCAACTGGATCGGCGTGCCGGTGGTGCGCCCCTCATAAACGCCCGAGAGGATTTCCACCGCATCGGCCTCGCGCCGCTGGGTGGTGTGGCGGCTCTGCCCCGGTTTGCGGCGGTCCAGCCAGGGCTGGATTGCCCCCTCATCCAGCGCCACGCCGGGCGGGCAGCCGTCCACCGTGGCGCCCAGGGCTTGTCCGTGGCTTTCGCCCCAGGTCGTCACGCGAAAGACATGGCCGAAGGTGTTGAAACTCATGTGCCGCTGCCTCTGCTGCCACTCGCCCTGCACCCATACCGCCGCGCGCGCGCAGGCTCAAGCGCGGGCGGCGGAATTGACAGCCCCGGGCTTATCCGGCACAGCCTCGGCCCATGCTGCGCATCGACCAGATCAGCTATGCCATCGCCGGAACCCCACTGTTCGAGGGCGCCTCGGCCACTATCCCGGATGGCCACAAGGTCGGGCTGGTCGGGCGCAACGGGTCGGGCAAGACCACGCTGTTCCGGCTGATCCGGGGCGAATTGACGCTGGACGGCGGCGCCATCATCCTGCCGCCGCGCGCGCGCATCGGTGGCGTGGCGCAGGAAGCCCCCGCCAGCGGCGACAGCCTGCTGAACACGGTTCTGGCCGCCGACACCGAACGCGCCGCCCTGATGGCCGAGGCCGAGGGCGCCCCTGCCCCCGATCGCATGGCCGAGATCCAGACCCGGCTCACGGACATTGACGCCTGGTCGGCCGAGGCGCGCGCCAGCACCATCCTGCGCGGCCTGGGCTTTGACACGGCCCAGCAGACGCGACCGTGTTCGGACTTCTCGGGCGGCTGGCGGATGCGGGTGGCGTTGGCCGGCGTGCTGTTCGCGCGCCCCGACCTGCTGTTGCTGGACGAACCGACGAACTACCTCGACCTCGAAGGGGCGCTGTGGCTGGAAAGCTACCTAGCGCGCTATCCGCATACGGTCATCATCATCAGCCATGACCGGGGGCTTCTGAACCGCGCCGTGGGCTCGATCCTGCATCTGGAGAACCGCCAGCTTGCGCTCTACGGGGGCGGCTACGACACCTTCGCCCGCACTCGTGCCGCCGCCCGCGCCGTGGCCGAGGCCGAGGCGCGCAAGGCCGATGCGCGCCGCGCGCATCTGCAGGCTTTCGTCGACCGCTTCCGCGCCAAGGCCAGCAAGGCCCGGCAGGCGCAGTCGCGGGTAAAGATGCTGGAGAAGATGACGCCGATCACGCTCCCGCAGGAGGCCGCGCAGCACGCCTTCACCTTTCCTGCGCCCGAGGAACTGTCGCCCCCGATCGTGGCGATGGAAGGGGTCAAGGTAGGTTATGACGGGCGCGCGGTGCTGTCGCGACTGAACCTTCGCATCGATCAGGATGACCGCATCGCGCTCCTGGGCCGCAACGGCGAGGGGAAGTCCACCCTGTCCAAGCTGTTGGCCGAGCGGCTGGCGCCGATCGCGGGGCGGGTGACGCGAGCGTCGAAACTGCGGGTGGGGTATTTCGCGCAGCATCAGGTGGACGAACTGCATCTGGACGAATCGCCCCTGCAGCACCTGCAACGCGAGCGCCCCGGCGAGGGGCAGGCGAAGCTGCGGGCGCGGCTGGCGGGCTTCGGGCTCATGGCCGAGCAGGCAGAGACCCCCGTGGCCAAGCTCTCGGGCGGGCAGAAGGCGCGGCTGTCGCTTCTGCTGGCCACGCTGGAGGGGCCGCACCTGCTGATCCTGGACGAGCCGACCAACCACCTGGACATCGAAAGCCGCGAGGCGCTGGTCGAGGCGCTGACCGCCTATTCCGGCGCGGTGGTGCTGGTCAGCCATGACATGCACCTGCTGGGCCTTGTGGCGGATCGGCTGTGGCTGGTCTCGGGCGGGTCGGTGACGCCGTGGGAGGAGGATCTGGAAGCCTATCGCCGCTTCCTGTTGACCGCCCCTGACGATGACACCGCCCCCGCCCGCGCACCACAGCCGAAACCGCAAGCCATCCCCCAAACCACCCGCAAAGTGCTGGAATCCGACCTGCGCAAGGCCGAGGCGCGGCTGGAGAAACTCGCCGAAATGCGCGCCAAGCTGGACGAAAAACTCGCCGACCCGGCGCTCTACGAGCCCGCGCGCGCGCGCGATCTGGCCGCGTGGCAGGCCAAGTATGCCGAACTGGAAACCGCCACCGAGCGCGCCGAAACGCTCTGGCTGGAAGCGCAGGAGCGGCTGGACGCGACACCCTGAAGCCCGTGCCTGCGCGGCGCCAAGCGCCGCGCAGC
>SKMI01000176.1 GCA_007121115.1 Paracoccaceae bacterium
CGAATTCGCGGCCGATGGTGGTCACCGCCTCGTGGGTCAGTTGCCGCGTGGCCCCGCCCGCGCCATAGGTGACCGACACGAACTCCGGCCCCAGCGGCGCCAGCATCCGCACCGTGTCCCAGAGCCGGAAGCTCGCCTCCAGCGACTTGGGCGGGAAGAATTCGAAGGAAACGCGGGGCTGCGACATGGGATCACTCCATCAGGGCTACCACCTTGTCGCACGCGCCTGGATGTGAGACAAATTCATTATCCTCAACATGAACATGAAGCGCGCCGCATAATGCACATCGAATTCCGCCATCTGCGCACCATTCGCGCCATCCATCAGGCCGGGGGTCTGGCCCGTGCGGCCGAGCTTCTGAACATGACCCAGTCCGCACTCAGCCATCAGGTCAAGGGGTTGGAGGAACAGGCGGGCGTGGAGTTGTTCGTGCGCCGCTCGAAGCCGCTGAAGCTGTCAGCGGCGGGCCAGAAGATGCTGCGCGCCGCCGAGGATATCCTCCCCCGCGTCGCCGCGCTGGAAGAGGAATTCGCGGGCCTGCGGCGCGGCAACGCCGGGCGGCTGCACATCGCCATCGAATGCCACGCCTGTTTCGACTGGCTGTTTCCGGTGCTGGAGCACTTCCGCCGTGCCTGGGCGGAAGTCGATGTGGACATCCGCCCAGGACTTGCCTTCGACGCGCTGCCCGCGCTGCGGCGCGAGGAGGTGGACCTGGTGATATCCTCCGACCCCGAGGATCTGCCCGGCGTCGATTTCGTGCCGCTGTTCGACTACGAACCCGTCTTCGTCGCCGCCCGCGCGCATCCGCTGGCCGAAAAGCCCTTCATCGAGGCCCCGGATTTCCGCGACCAGACGCTGATCACCTATCCGGTCGAGCGCACGCGGCTTGATGTCTTCTCGCAGCTTCTGACGCCCGCCAAGGTAGAGCCGCGCGCCATCCGGCAGGTGGAGCTGACGGCGGTGATCCTGCTCCTGGTGGCCTCCAACCGGGGCGTTTCTGTTCTGCCGGACTGGGTGCTGCGCGAGGTGCGCTATCACGCGGACTATGTGACAAAGCCGCTGACCGCGCAGGGCCTGACCCGGCGGCTCTATGCCGCCGTGCGGACCGAGGACGCGGCCCGCCCCTATATGGCGCATGTCCTGCGGCTGGCGCGGACCGAACCGGTGAAGCTGCAGCGTGCCGCCGTCCCCGTGTCCTGACTTCCGGCTTGCAATTCGGAGCCGATTGCGGCGAAAACAGGAATTGTTTGCGCTAACATGGCGTGGTGCGCCGCGCCAAATTCAAGGAGGCCGAACCATGGATGCCTGGCAGAAACTGGACGCCCTGCACGCACAGACGCAGGACCGGCGAATCATCGACCTTTTCGACCAGCCCGGCAGGGCGGAAGCGTTCTCGCTGCGTGTGGGCGGGCTCCTGTTCGACTATGCCAAGACCGGCATCGATGATGACATCCGCACCGCCCTGCTGGCGCTGGCCGAGGGCGCAGGTGTGGCGGCGCGACGGGACGCGATGTTCGAAGGCGCCCGGATCAACGAGACCGAGGGCCGCGCCGTCCTGCACACCGCCCTGCGCGCGGGCGATGAAGCGGTGGTCACGGTGGACGGCGAAGATGTCATGCCCGAGGTCCGGGATATCCACACCCGCGCCATGGGTTTTGCCGAGGATGTGCGCGCCGGGCGCTTCACGGGGCAGGGGGGCCGGATCACCGATGTGGTCAATATCGGCATCGGCGGCTCGGACCTGGGCCCGGCCATGGCCACGCTGGCACTGGCGCCCTACCATGACGGGCCGCGCGTGCATTATGTCTCGAACGTGGACGGGGCGCATGTCCATGACGTGCTGGCCGGGCTGAACCCCGAGACGACGCTGGTGATCGTCGCCTCCAAGACCTTCACCACCATCGAGACCATGACCAACGCCGAAACCGCGCGGGACTGGATGGCGGCGCAGGTCACCGACCCCGGCGCGCAGTTCGCCGCCGTCTCCACCGCGCTGGACCGCACGACGGCCTTTGGCATCGCGCCTGAGCGGGTGTTCGGCTTCGCCGACTGGGTCGGCGGGCGTTACAGCATGTGGGGGCCGATCGGGCTGGCGCTGATGATTGCCGTGGGGGCGGAGCGGTTCGGGGCGTTCCTGGCCGGGGGGCGGGCAATGGACGACCATTTCCGCGCCACGCCGCTGGCCGAGAACCTGCCGGTGATGCTGGCGCTGGTGGGCATCTGGCACAACCAGATCTGCGGCCACGCCACCCGCGCGGTGCTGCCCTATGACCAGCGGCTGTCGCGGCTGCCCGCCTATCTGCAGCAACTGGAGATGGAATCGAACGGCAAGCGCGTGGGCTTGGATGGCAGCGACCTGCCCCGCCATTCCGGCCCCGTGGTGTGGGGCGAGCCGGGGACCAACGGCCAGCACGCGTTTTTCCAACTGATCCATCAGGGCACGCGGTTGGTGCCCTGCGAATTCCTGCTGGCCGCGCGCGGGCACGAGCCGGAGCTTGCCCACCAGCACCGGCTGCTGGCTGCCAATTGCCTGGCGCAGTCCGAGGCGCTGATGCGCGGCCGGTCGCTGGACGAGGCGCGGACACTGATGGCGGCGCAGGGGCTGGAGGGGGCCGAGCTGGAGCGGCAGGCGCGGCACCGGGTGTTTCCGGGCAACCGGCCGTCGACCACGCTGCTCTACGGCCGGCTGACGCCCTATGTGCTGGGCCAGATCATCGCGCTTTATGAGCACCGGGTGTTCGTGGAGGGGGTGATCCTGGGGCTCAATTCGTTCGATCAATGGGGGGTGGAACTGGGCAAGGAACTGGCGCAGGCGCTGGGGCCGATGCTGGAAGGCGCGGCGAGCGACGCGGACAAGGACGGCTCCACCCGGCAGTTGCTGGCGTTTGTGCGCGGTGCGGGCCGGTAGGTCCTGATCTGCGCGGGACAAAAGCGCCCCCCGCGGCGTGCCCCGCTCACCCACCCGCACGCCCCGGGGCGCTTTCGCACCATGTCGAACGGTGGTGCGGTTGTCAGAGGCTGGCGGCTCAGATCCGGTAGCGGAGGGACGGCGTGACAATGGCCGCGAAGAGCACGCCGGTGACGAAGCCGCCCAGATGCGCCTCCCACGCGAGAAGGCCCGAGAGCAGCACCCAGAGCAGGACGTTCAGCGCCGCCAGACCAAGGAGCGAGCGCCACAGCGGCCCCATGTCGGCGCGCATCTTTCGCCGCACCTGCCATTCCCAGAACTTCCACGCGCCGATCAGCCCGAACACCGCCCCCGAGGCGCCGATCATCGGCGACGTGCTGCCGGAGAGCAGCGCAAACCCGGCAGCCCCCCCGATGGCGGTCAGCGCGTAGAGCAGCAGGAAGCCCTGCTGTCCGATCCGCGCCACCACGATCCCGCCCAGCGCCAGCACCGCGATCATGTTGCCGATCAGGTGCAGGAACCCGCCGTGCAGGAAGGCATAGGTGACGAACATCAGCTCGCGCTGGAAGGGGTAGAGCGTTGTCCAGCCTTCCCGCAGCACCCCGTTCCAGAACGCCCCATAGGCCAGCGCCAGATTGCGCAGGTTCCCCTGACCGATCAGATCGGCGGAGAGCAGCGTGAACAGCGCCTCGGGCAGGCAGGTCAGGCCCACAAGCCAGAGTACGGCGGGGCTGTTCGGATGGATGCCGGGGCGGATATGATCGCGCATGGCCCCAGCTCTTATCGCGCCGGTGCGGTCTTGGGAACGGGCGATCCTGTCGTCCGGATCACTTTGCGCTGTCCCGCGCAGGAAGAGGCGCCTGCGTCTCAATGTCCGGTCCCGCGCAAGACCACCCGAAAGGTTGCGAGGATCAGCATCATATCCTGCCAGAAGCTCAGCGTGCGCTCATAGACGGCATCGAGTCTGGCGCGCTGGCTGAAATCCACGTCATTGCGCGCAGAGACCTGCCACAGGCCGGTGAGCCCGGGGCGCAAGGCGAAATACGCGGATGCGTGGGCGCCGTAGAGCTCAAGCTGATCGGGCATCATCGGGCGCGGGCCCACGATGCTCATGTCGCCGCGCAGGATGTTGAACAGCTGCGGCAACTCATCCAACGATGTGCGCCGCAGCACCTTTCCGGCCCGCGTGATGCGCGGATCGTTGCGCAGCTTCTGCGTGGCGTTCCATTCGCGGCGCAGCGCCGGGTCCTGCGCCAGCAGGTCGTCGAGGATGGCATCGGCATCGCGCACCATGGTCCGGAATTTCCAGACCCGGAACCTGCGCCCGCCCCGTCCCAGCCGGTCCTGGGCGTAGAAGGGGTTGCCGCCCTCGATCAGAAGCGCGAGCGTGATCACCGCCATGATCGGAAGCACCAGAGGCAGCGACAGCACGACAAGCGCGATATCCACGAGCCGCTTGGGGCTCTGGCGATAATACTCCGACCCCGAACGCGCGAGCGGGCGCCTCCGCTGAAGAGCCTCGTCAGGATACATCGCCATTTCAAACACCCCAGAAAGCACCGAGCCTCTCGCCGCCAGGATCAGGGACGAGGGCCTTTTTTCCCCGGATGAGACATCGCACCCGGCCACGGCTTGCCCGTAGATCTATAGAAAATTATGCAAAGTTTCAGGAGTTGCGCTCACAACAAATCGTTTCCTTCGGGGAACCAATCCGGAAAGAGTGTAAGTATATGAAATATATATAGAAACACCACCTGAAGTTTTCCTTGGCTTTGCTCGATTTCTGTCACATTCGAAAGCGATGGTAAGTGGCCCACCACCATGGTGCGAGCCTGAATTTTTAATACACTTTCAGGTTGTAAATCCGGGCTGGGTGATTCTCTTTCACCGGGCGATTCTCCGCATTGGACGATGCCCCGAATATGCCCTGTTTGAATTCAATTCTCGCCATCCTCTGCCTATATCTGGACGGCGAACCGGTACGCTCCGGTCCGGCAGGCAGCAAGGTTTCATGGCAGGCAGATTTGCATCCTATCTGGATCACTTCGGATTTGCGCAGCGCCCCTTTGCGCTGACGCCGGACCCCGAGTTCCTGTACTGGACCGATGCGCATCGCGGGGCCTATGCGATGCTGCAGTACGGGCTGACGACGCATGCGCCGATCACGCTGATGACCGGCGAGATCGGATCGGGCAAGACCCTGCTGCTGCAATACTTCGTCGAGGATCTGGACGATTCGATCACTCTGTCCATGGTGACGAACACGCGGCCCGGGACGCGTGATATCCTGCAGTGGTTGCTGCCCGAACTCGCCAACCAGAGCACCGGCGACGAGCGCACCTTTCGTCAGGTGCGCGAGTTCTTCATCGCCGAATACAACGAAGGCCGGCGTGTCCTGCTGATCATCGACGAGGCGCAGAACCTCAGCCTCGAGGCGCTGGAAGAGTTGCGGATGCTGACCAATATCAACATCGGCAAGGATGACGTGCTGCAACTGATCCTGGTCGGCCAGCCGGAATTGCGCGACATGGTGCGCCGCCCCGAACTGGTTCAGTTCGCGCAGCGGGTTGCCGCGAACTACCACATTCCGAACATGAAACCCGAAACCGTGGCCGGATACATCGCCCACCGGCTGAAGGTCGCGGGCGGGCGCCCGGCGATCTTCAGCAAGCAGGCCGCTGCGCGCGTGGCCGAAGTCACCGGCGGGGTGCCGCGCCTCGTCAACCAGATATGCGATCTGGCCCTGACCTATGCCTTCGCCGAGGGGGACCAGATGGTGCGGCTGGCCACGGTGCAGGCGGTCATCGACGATGGCCTGTTCTTTGGCCCGGCACCGCCGCCGCCCGGGCCGAAGCGGCTCTGACCGGCCCCCTGCGCGCGCCGCCTACCAGTGGCCGGTGTTTTCCATGCTGGCCCAGGGTTCCTGCGACGGCAGCGGATCGCCCGCCTGCAGCAGTTCGATCGAGATATTGTCCGGTGAACGCACGAAGGCCATGCGCCCGTCGCGCGGGGGACGGTTGATGGTCACGCCATTGTCCATGAGTTCCTGACACTTGGCGTAGATGTCATCGACCGCATAGGCGATATGGCCGAAGTGGCGGCTGTCCGAGGGCAGGGCATCGTCGCCGTCCCAGTTCCAGGTCAGTTCGATGGGACATTCGGGCTGGCCCGGCGGGGCCATGAATACCAGCGTGAAGCGCCCGCCCTCGCTTTCGTGGCGGCGCGTTTCCTCCAGCCCCAGCAGGCGGTAGAAGGCCATCGAACGGTCCAGATCCTTCACCCGGACCATGGTGTGCAGATATTTCATCGCATCCTCGCAGC